>DATEJJ010000195.1:0-5983 GCA_035278125.1 Rugosimonospora sp. | reverse complement strand
TGGGCCGATTCGGGTGCGCGCAGCACACCGGTCGCGACGAGCGCGACACCGGCGGTCACCGAGGTGACGGCGAGCGCGGCGACGATCGTGGTTCGGGTCGAGGTGGGGAAGGGGTTGCGCAGGCGCACGGGGCTCCTCAAGGGTGGGTGGAGGCATGGCTTGCGGGGCGTGAACGCCGGGGACCCCCCTTAGGCCACCGGAGCCCGGGTAGGTTACTTGCGAGTAGCTTGTCTGTGCAAATCCTGAGTTACACAGGCAGCGGGCCGACCGGCGTGACCCTGCAGCACCGCGGCGCCCGCCTCGTCGGACGCGGCCGGATCGACCTCGGCGCTGGTGCCTGCGGCCGCGTTGCCGGTACCGGCGTCCAGGGGGCGAGGGTGCCGGACAGGTCACCGGGGGGCAGCCCTACCGCGGCGCCGGCGAGCAGCCGGTACACCCGGTCGGGGCGGGCCGCCCGGGTGGCACCGTCCACATAGGTCATGCGAGCAGGTCCCGTGCCGCCGGCACCACACGCTCCACCCACCAGCCCAGTTCCTTCGCATCATTGGTCTTCGACCAGCCCAGTTGGGTGAAGCCGCCGACCAGGGCAAGGTCCAGTTGCCGGTCCCACCATCCACCGGTCGCCACGCCGTACGCCTCCAGCGCCCGCCGGTACCCGGTGATGGTCTGCTCCTTCGACGTGGGCAGCCGGTCGCAGTTGACGGCCAGGTACCAGGCGAGGTCGACCAGCGGCCCGGCCCGTCCGGGCCAACCCCAGTCCAGCAGGATGGTGCGCCCGTCGGGCTGGCCGCCCAGGTTGCCGGCCTTCCAGTCGCCGTGGATGAAGGTGGCCGGCGTCTGCGCGAGCGCGGCGACCAGCGGCGTGGGATCCTCGGCCAACGCGATGGCGCATTCGTATGCCTGCGGTGCGGCTTCGCGCAGCGCCGCCCAGCCACCGGCCAGTGCCTGCGGGACCGGGTCGCGGTGCCCGGCCGCTGCCTCCCGCGCCCCGGTCGCCGGGGTCAACGCCGTGTACCGGTTGCCCGGCGGCAGCAGCCCGTAGCGGTCCTCGAACCCCCAGAACGCCGCGTGCATCGCCGCCATGTGGTCCAGGAACCGGTCGTGTTCAGCCAACGTGAGCGGGTCGGCACCGGGCGGCACCAGCCGGTCGCCGACGTCGCGCATCAGCAACGCGACCCCGTCGCGGGCACCGTCGCGGGCCACCCCTACGATGGTGTGGTCGAGGCACCCGGGCAGCGCGGCGAGCAACCCCTCCCGCCACAGGGTCAACGCGAAACAGTCGCGGTCGTCCAGGGCGCGGGCCAACCAGTCGGTGTGGAACCCGACATACTTCACAACGTACCGGGCGCCGTCGATGACCACCCGCTCGAACGGCGAACCGGACAGCGAGTCGACCGTCTTGTCCATCGGCTCCCGGCTGCTCGCGCCCGCCAGCAACTCGGCCACGGACGCGGCGACCACCTCACCCATCGGCCGCCTCCGCCATCTCCACGAGCAGCCCCAACGGCCACCGACCACCGCAGTACACCACGCGGGAGGCGACGCGCGCACCGCGATCCGGAGCACGTGCGCCTGGTGCGCGGTGTGCGGCACGCCCCGTTCGGTCCAGGTGAGCAGGAACTGGACTCGCCGCCGGGAATCGCGGTGCGCTCCAGTTTCTCGAACCGCCCCGGATCGCCAGACGGCGATCTGAGGTTGCTTCACGAGAAGGTGAATGATTTCGACGATTGTCGTGAGCGGTCGGCGGCCCGGACCGTTGGTGTCCGGCAGGGATGATGGCGCGCACGGTCGGCGACACAGCGCAAGGTCGCTCGCGCTGCTGCGGCCCGCCGCCGCGGTCACCACGCGTCTGGCCGCCAGATAGGGGTCACCGCAGCAGCCGGAGGCGCGCTTGTCCCGGAGCCAGCTGATACGTGTGGCGCTTCCCGCGGTCGGATTGAGCACGCTCGTCGCGATTGTCATCAACCTGCTGACGAGCCTGGCTCCCGCGTCGCACCCGCTACCCGCGCCACCGACAACATCACCGCCCGGGTCCACGCCATCCAGACCGACACCCAGTCCGCGGTCGGGGCCATCGACCGCATCGCCGAGGTCATCTCCCGCATAAACGACATCCAGACCACGATCGCAGCCGCGGTCCCCGAACAAACCGTCACCACCAGCGACATGGCCCGCAATGTCACCAACGTTGCCACCGGCTCCGCCCACATCGTCCAGGGACTGACCGCCGTGACCACCAGCGCCGAACACACCACCACCGAAGACGCCGCCGGCCAACTCGCGGCCACCGCAGCCGGCCTCCGCGCCATTATCGCCCGCATCACCACCAGCATCGACCACCCACCCCCACCCCGGTAGCCACACCGATCGACTCCCGCTTTGGGGGGATTCTGCCTGTTCAACATCAAATTCTGGGAAAGTGGAGACTGTGCGGGCATGCGCAGGGCGTTTATTCGAGACCTGATCGCCGTCCCGGCCTGGGTCGCGCTGGGCGCCACCCCGGCCGTGGCCCGGGGCTCGGCTGGGGTTGCGGCGGGGACGAAGCCTCGACACCGGAGACAGCCTTTCGAACAGCGCGGACGTATCTGTCGGCAGGCACAACGTCCGCGTCGGTCTTGGTGGGGTTGGCCCCGCGTGTCGTGGTGCGGCTCGCTGACGCACTCCACTCGGGCACCGGTCGTCACCCGCCTGATCTCCCAGTGTGTGACCGCATTCCCGCGATGACACAGATATCCGTTGACCCGAGCACGACGACCTCGACCGGTGGACTCGCCATCCGTCCCCGCCCACCAGGATCTGGCCGAGACGGTCTCACCGCAGCCGCGACCCGTGGCGCAGTTGTCCGACAACGACACGCCAGGACGACGGGCTAAACCAACATATTAGGGGTATACCTGGCGCAGTCAGGGTGGACGGGCCGGTCGCCCGCCTCCCCAAGATTCGCGGCGTTGTCGGTCGCCCGCACCTGCCCCGAACCGCCAAGACAGCGATCAGCAAGCAGCCGACGCAGACGATCTTGTGCTCCCCATTTGCTCCCCATGTAAGGAGCAACGGCGGAATAGTTCGTTATCAAGATCAAAGACTGCGGTACTGACCTGCGGTTTTACCGGTGGGCGATACTGGGATTGAACCAGTGACCTCTTCCGTGTCAGGGAAGCGCTCTCCCGCTGAGCTAATCGCCCGGGATCTTGCTGAGGTGGAGACGGGATTTGAACCCGTGTACACGGCTTTGCAGGCCGTTGCCTCGCCTCTCGGCCACTCCACCGGGGGTAGACGCCTCTGGCGGCCTCCGAGCGGACGACGGGACTCGAACCCGCGACCCTCACCTTGGCAAGGTGATGCGCTACCAACTGCGCTACGTCCGCGTAGCCACCCGTGCGTACCGGGCGCCGGATGTGAACTCTAGCCCAGCGGGATACCGGCTGACAAACCGGTACCCCGGCGCGTCACGATGATCTCAGGGGTGCGTGTAGGGCTGCGACGATGGCGGCCGTGCGTCGCCTATCGCCGACCGCGCGGCATATCAAGGGGGTCGGGGTTGGGCTGGTCGCGGCTGGCACCCTTGGCCAGGAGGAGATGGGGACGCATCCTCGCCGGCCGGGAGGAGACTCTGGAGCGCCTCGGCTGGCTGACCCGTGTGCGTGGCTTCGAGTCCGCGTCGAGCGACACGGCGACCGCGCTGTCGGCGGCGGCGCGGCGCGACCTGGTGCTCGACGGTGTCCGGGAGCGGCGGCAGTAGTAGGTAGCGCGCACGCTGACGCTGTGCGCGGGTACCAACGACGAGTCGCAGCGGTTGGCGGTCAATCTGGCGGTATCCGGCTGATCGACCCGTGGGTGGGCCTAGTTGTGGGCGGCGACGAAGGTGGCGATGTTCTGGGCGCGTACCGCGGCGTCGGCGACGTTCTTGCTGATTTCGGAGGTGGTGGCGGTCTGCTGTTCGACGGCCGAGGCGATGGATTCCTGGTTCTGGCTGACCTGCTCCATCACCTGCGCGATCCCGCCGATCGCGTCGATCGCGGCGCGGGCCAGCTGCTGCACACTGCTGATCATCTGGTTGATGCGTTCGGTGGCGTCCTTGGTTTGTTTGGACAGTTCCTTGACCTCGCCGGCGACCACGGCGAACCCTTTGCCGGATTCGCCGGCGCGGGCGGCTTCGATGGTGGCGTTGAGGGCGAGCAGGTTGGTCTGTTCGGCGACCGTGCTGATCGCCTTGACCACCTCGCTGATCTGTTCGCTGGCCCCGCCCAGTTCGGTCATGGTGCGGTTGGCCTGTTCCACCACGCCGACGGCGTTGGTGACGGTGGTGGTGGCCTCGGTGGCGTTGCGGGCGATTTCCTTGGCGGAGGCGGCCATCTGTTCGGTGGCGGTGGCCACGGCCTGCATGGTCGCGGAGACTTCCTGGGTTTCGGCCAGCCGCCCGGCCAGCGCCAGGGCTTTCTGTTCGGAGATCTTCTTCGCGGAGATGTCTTCCCAGGCCACCACGTACCCGGCCACCGAGCCGTCCGGCGCGGTGATCTGGTTGATGTGGGTGTCCAGGGTGACCGCACCGAAGGTGAACGCGGCGTCGTGGGGTAACTGCCCGGGGGCGCGCAGGATCCGCTCGACCCGCTGCGGGTCTTTGTGGAAACGGTGGATACTGCCCCCGAGTATCTGCGCGAACCCGACCCCGAACGCCTTCTGGATATCCCCTCCGATGCCCTGCAGGGTGGCGGCGGCCTTCGGGTTCATGTACACCAGGTTCAGTCGCGGGTCGGCGACGAACACGTTGGCCTGCACCGCGTCCAACACCGCCTGCGACAACCGCAGGTCGCCCAACACCGCACCGGCGGCCCGATCGCCGGTCGTTTCGGGCGACGGCCCGGCAATCTGCTGGGATCTACGCCGCATCAAGGGCCTCCCGTTGTCACACGCCGTTTCCACCGCACCCGACCGGTCCGGTGCATAGGGCCCATCGGACCTACCCGCTGTAGGTTGAGGCCGATTGTGTGATGTTTTTCCGTACGTGGCCGAGTCGATGGCCGCGCGGGTAACCGGACACCGTGGGGTATCCGGCGCGCGTGGGCCCGAACGCGCCGTTTTCGACCCGGAGCGAGAACCGGACCGGTCTGGGGGTGGCAAGGCGGCGGGGTTCGGTCGTGGGTCGACTCGGCTCAGGCTCGCGGTCTCCGAGCACAGTACCATACTGTATGGTACTCTAGATGCGCGTTGGCGGACGCCAGCGCGTGACCACGTCATGATCGGCTCGTGGCCGGCTGGTCCGGTCCTCCAGGTCGGAGGTGGAGCGGCATCTCATGCTGGTCCGTCACGTGCTCGGTCACCTCGCTCGCTGGGCGCAGCCGCTCACCTGCGCTCGCGGCCAGGTTCCGGGGAACCGGACGGTGAGGCGGTCTGGGCTTCGTTCGCGGAAGCTATTGATGTTTCTTCGGGTAACTGTTACTACTGGTATCATGCAGGGGCCAGGCATGGACGTCAATGGTGGCGGAGCCCGCAAGCGGCCACCGGCGGTTGCGGCACGGGCGAAGGCCCGGCAACCGCGTCCTGCCGGTGGTGTGGAGGCACACGCGGGTCGCGCCGACTGCGTTGACGATGACGAAGGCGGGGACGGCCGGCGGTCCCGCTGGACCCAGCACCGGGAGCAGCGCCGGGTCGAGTTGATCGGTGCCGCGATCGAGGCGGTCCTGGCGCACGGGCCGGAGGTGGACATGGCGCAGGTCGCGGAGGTGGCCGGGGTCAGCAAGCCGGTGCTGTACCGGTACTTCGCGGACAAGTACCAGTTGTGGACGGCGGTCGGGGAGTATGTCGCGCAGTTGGTGGTGGATGCGGTGGTCCCGGCTGTCGCTCAGGTGCGCGAGGAGCGTGGCCTGATCGCGGCGACGATCGACGCGTACCTGGGCACGATCGAGAGTTACCCGGATCTGTACCGGGTGCTGGTGCACCAGTCGGGTGCCCAGGGTGTGCATCACGTGATCGCCGCGTCAGCGCA
>DATEJJ010000194.1:0-4435 GCA_035278125.1 Rugosimonospora sp. | reverse complement strand
ACCGCGCCGGTAGGTCGGTTCGTGTCCTGCGTACTGGCCATCCGTCACTCCCTTGCGAGATCGTCCGGATCTGCGCTGTTTGCGGGCGTTGACGGTATCGACGCGGTCTCGGAGCCGGCTGGACACAACCTCAGAATCGACTTACAACGATGTGTACTAGTACCGGTAGTGGTCGGCCTTGTAGGGGCCATCCACGTGTACGCCGAGATACTCGGCCTGCTCCTTGGACAGCGTGGTGAGGCGCGCGCCGAGCGCGTCCAGGTGCAGCCGCGCCACCTCCTCGTCCAGGTGCTTGGGCAGCAGGTGGACCTCGTTGCCGTACTGGCCCGGCCTGGTGTACAGCTCGATCTGCGCCAGCGTCTGGTTGCTGAACGAGTGGGACATCACGAAGCTCGGGTGGCCGGTCGCGTTGCCCAGGTTCAGCAGCCGCCCCTCGGACAGCACCAGGATCGCGTGCCCGTCCGGGAAACTCCACTCGTGCAGCTGCGGCTTTACCTCAACCTTCTTGATACCCGGTACCCGCGCCAGCCCGGCCATGTCGATTTCGTTGTCGAAGTGCCCGACGTTGCCGACGATCGCGTTGTGCTTCATCCGCGCCATGTGGTCCACGGTCACGATGCCGGTGCCACCGGTCGCGGTGATGACGATGTCCGCCTCGCCCGCCACCTCCTCCAGCCGCACCACCTGCAAACCGTCCATCGCCGCCTGCAGCGCGCAGATCGGGTCGATCTCGGTGACCGCCACCCGGGCGCCCTGCCCGCGCAGCGACTGCGCCGCACCCTTGCCCACGTCGCCGTACCCGCACACCACGGCGAGCTTGCCGGCGAGCATCACGTCGGTGGCCCGGTTCAGACCGTCCACAAGGGAGTGCCGGATGCCGTACTTGTTGTCGAACTTGGACTTGGTCACCGAGTCGTTCACGTTGATGGCGGGGAACAGCAGCCGCCCCTCGCGGGCCAGCCGGTAGAGCCGGGCCACGCCGTTGGTGGTCTCCTCGGTCACGCCGCGCATGCCGGCCGCGATCCGGGTGAACCGCTGCCCGTCCGCGGCCAGGCTCCCGGCGAGGGTACCCAGGATCAGCCGGTACTCCTCGTGATCGTCCGCGCCCGGAGGTGGTACCGCGCCCGCCGCCTCGAACTCGACTCCCTTGTGTACCAGCAGGGTGGCGTCGCCGCCGTCGTCGACGAGCATGTTGGGTCCGGTACCGGCGCCGAAGTCGAACAGCTGGTTCGTGCACCACCAGTACTCCGGCAGCGTCTCGCCCTTCCAGGCGAACACCGGTACGCCGGCCGGCCGCTCCGGCGTACCGGTGGGTCCGACGACGGCCGCGGCGGCGGCCTCGTCCTGGGTGGAGAAGATGTTGCAGGACACCCAGCGCACCTGCGCGCCGAGCGCGGTGAGCGTCTCGATGAGCACGGCGGTCTGCACGGTCATGTGCAGCGAGCCGGCGACCCGGGCGCCGCGCAGCGGCTGCTCGGCGGCGAAGCGGTGGCGCAGCGCCATCAGGCCGGGCATCTCGTGCTCGGCGAGGCGGATCTGGTGCCGCCCGGCGGCGGCGAGGGAGAGGTCGGCGACGGCGAAGTCGAGGCCGTTGGCGTGGTGCAGCCTGTTGTTCACGATAGATCTCCGTTCCTGCGACGGGTGTCGGATCCGGCGCGCGACGGGCGCGCGCCACCGGCCGGGCGGGCCGGCTGGGGATTGACCGGGCGCGCCGGTCGATGAAGAAGGGCACCTCCTGGGATCGGAGGCGCCCTTGTGGAGTCTGCCGCGGGTCGAGCGTGGCGGATGGTGATCCGTCGCAGCGCCTCTCGACCTGGGCCGCACCCGGCGGGTGCGCAACTCGTACCGCTCGAAGTTACCAACGCACCCGCACGGCGGTCAACCCGTCACCCCGGGTGACCGGGGTCGCGGGGACCGCCGTGACGAGAGTCACCAGACCGCCACGCCCAGCGTCTTCACAGGGAACTAACAGGCTTTGACTATTGTGTATTTCTGCCACGGGGGTCAGCCGAGCGGAGTCCACAGTAGCCGGACTGCGCGCGACAGGGCATGGCACCCGATCGTGGTAACGACGGCGCGCACTCGGGGGCGCGCCGTCACCGATCCCGACAGGAAGGAAGCCCATGCCACTGCAACGCCGGGTCCTCGCCGTGGGTGCCGCCGGCGTGGCACTCGCCGCCGTCGTGACCGGTACGGCGCTGGCCGCACCGGACCACGCACGCAGTGCACTGCCCAGCGTCGCCGCGCCCGCCGGCGACACCACCTCACCGATCGAGAAGAAGCGCGTGGACAGCGTGCCCACGCCCAAGCTCGACTGGTACAAGTGCTACGACATCGCCGAGTGCGCGACCGTACGCCTGCCGCTGGACTACGACCAGCCGAAGGGCGCCACCGTCGAGTTGGCGGTGCTGCGCATCAAGGCCCGCAACCCGAAGGCGCGGATCGGTAGCCTGTTCGTGAACCCGGGTGGCCCGGGCGGGCAGGGCACCGCGCTCGCGTACAACGCGCCCGGGTTCCTCGGCGACGACGTGCTGGACCGCTTCGACATCGTGGGCTTCGATCCGCGCGGCATCGGCTTCAGCGACAACGTGAAGTGTTTCAAGTCCACAAAGGACCAGACCCGCGCGATGGCCGGGCTGAAGGTGGCGTTCCCGTTCACCAAGCCGGAGGAGGCGGCGTACATCGCGTCGGCCACCGCGGTGGCCAGGGCGTGCTCGACGACCGGCAAGCCGCTCAGCGGCGCCATGTCCACCGCCGAGGCGGCGCGGGACATGGACGTGCTGCGCCGGGCGGTGGGCGACAAGAAGCTCACGTACCTCGGCTTCAGCTACGGCACCGCGCTCGGCCAGTTCTACGCGAACATGTTTCCGGACCGGGTCCGGGCCATGGTGGTGGACGGCGTGGTGAACCCGGTCTCGTGGGTGGGTACCGCGGCCACCGGCAACCAGGTGCTGGACGACCGGCTGCGCTCGGCGGACGGCTCGTACAAGGCGCTGCACGAGATGCTGGTGCGGTGCGGCAAGGCGGGTCCGAAGTACTGCCAGTTCGCCGGCGGCGACCCGGTGCGGAAGTTCGAGACGATCGCGGCGCGGCTGCGTACCAAGCCGCTGGTGGTCACCGACAGCGGCAGCACGTACACGGTGACCTACGCGGACTTCATCGGTGCCGTCCTCAGCGCGCTGTACGACCCGGCCGGGTACACCCTGGTGGACTCGCTGGCGACGCAGCTGTACACGCTGATCCAGGCCGGCGGCACGGCGCCCACCGCCAAGCTGGCCGCGGCCCGGCACGCCCTGGTCACGCAGATCCAGAGCGCCCGGCGCAGGGTTGGCAGCCGGGACTTCGCGTACGACAACTCGATCGAGGCGTACAGCGGCGTGCTGTGCACCGACGCCCGGCACCCGAAGGACCCGCACAGCTGGCCGGCGTACGCCGCCGCCGCGGACAAGCGGGCACCCTACTTCGGCCGGGCGTGGGACTGGAGCAGCGTGCTCTGCGCGACCAGCGCGTGGACGGTACACGACGAGGACGCGTACACCGGGCCGTTCAACCGGCGTACCGGCGCGCCGGTGCTGTTCGTCGGCGACTACTGGGACCCGGCGACGAACTACAACGAGGCGGTCTCCGCCAGCAGAATGCTGCCGGGCAGCCGGCTGCTGTCCAGCGACAGCTGGGGGCACACCGCGTACGGCACCTCGGCCTGCGTGACCAGCTCGGTGGACCGGTACCTGGTGCAGGTGACGCTGCCGCCGCAGACCACGCTCTGCGTGGGTGACGTGCAGCCGTTCACCACCCCGCTGGACGCGCCGCCCGCGGCGTCCATCCGGGCGCGGGCGGTACCCGGTGTGTCCACTCCGGACGCTGCCGCGGCGAGCCGCAAGCAGCTCCCACCGGTGGCGGTACGGGTACCGCCGTCGATCCTGCTCGGCACCCGCTGAACCATCCGGCGCCGGGCCGTACCGCGTGACCGCGGTACGGCCCGGCGCTTCTTGCTTTCCGCCAAGTTGACCGGGTTCCGGCGGGTCAGATCCAGCCGTAGCCGGCGCGCAGGGCCCGGCACACGCGGTCGAACCTGGCCCGGTCCAGCACCGCGCCCTCGCGCCGGATGCCGTCCTCCCGCATCGTCAGCACCCGGTCCAGCCGCACCCAGCTCGGCCGGCGGTCCCGGTCCCACTCGCCCGGCCCGAGCGCCAGCCAGTCGCGCTGGCCGTCGCGCTCGCTCTGGCTGGACAGCATCAGCCCGTACAGCGTCCGGCTCTCCCGTCCCACCACCAGTACCGGCCGGTCCTTGCCCTGGCGCGGATCGTCCTCATAGGACACCCAGGTCCACACGATCTCGCCCGGGTCGGCGCGCCCGTCGAGCTGCGGTGCGTACACCAGTTGCCGGCGCCGCAGGGCACTGACCTGGCGCCGGCGCGCGACCTGAGCCGGGCTC
>DATEJJ010000193.1:0-4791 GCA_035278125.1 Rugosimonospora sp. | reverse complement strand
GCACCCGGCCCGGGCGCGGTCCGGCGCGCCTGGTCGCGCGCGGCGGCGAGGGCCGGGTCGAGGAGTACCGCGTCGAGCAGGCCGGCGAGTCTCATGTTTGCCACTTCCGAACGGGAGTCGGGCACGCACGTATGCCCCTCGCCCAGCACGGACGGGGGGTCACCCCGGCAACCCTACCGCGCTGTCCGCCTCTCCGGCTGCCTCGATCGCTCGGCAGCGACCCTTGAGAAACCTGAAAGAATGCGCTCGACCGAGAAGAAACGGCCCCCGAAGCGGGGACCGTCAGACCTGGGCTGGTAAGCCCCGGCGGAGTTGACACCAAGATACACCAGAGTGCAGAGGTATGTTGCGCCGCGTGATTGCATGTATCGACGGCCTGCACCTGTACCACGGTCTACGCGAAAGGTACGGCCGCTACGGGAGATAGCCCCGAGCAAGCGGCTGATCGCCGGCCAAGGTCCAGGCGCGGGGCGGGCGGCGGGATCTGCTGGTGGCGGCTCGGCGGATCGGGGCGCGGGATAGCATGTGGGTGCCGGACAGCGCCGTCCCTCTCGGTCCGCTCGAAGGAGCTACGGTGCTTGAAGTGGAACCCACGGACTCCGATCCCGCGCTGCGCGCCGACATCCGGCGGCTCGGCACCCTGCTCGGCCAGACGCTGGTACGGCAGGAGGGGCAGGCCCTCCTTGAGCTCGTCGAGGAGATCCGCGCGCTGGTCCGCTCCGACCCGGCCGAGGCGGCGAGCCGGCTGTCCTCGATCGACGTGGGTACCGGTACCAAGCTCGCCCGCGCCTTCTCCACGTACTTCCACCTTGCCAACGTGACCGAGCAGGTACACCGGGCCCGGGAGCTGCGCCGGCGCCGGGCGGTACACGGGGGCTGGCTGGACCAGGCTGCCCGGCTGATCTCCGAGCGAGGGGTACCGGCGGACGAGGTGGCGGCGGCGGCGCGGCGGCTCGCGATCCGGCCGGTGTTCACCGCGCACCCGACCGAGGCGGCGCGCCGGTCGATCCTGTCCAAGCTGCGGGGTATCGCGGACCAGCTGGATTCGGAGGCGGCGGCGGCCGCGTTCTACGGTCCGGACACCTCGGTGAGCATGGCCACGGCGCACCAGGAGCCCAGTTCGCTCGGCAGCGTGAGCCGGGTGGACCGGCGGCTGGCGGAGCTGATCGACCTGCTCTGGCAGACCGACGAGCTGCGGGTGGACCGGCCGGACCCGACGGACGAGGCGCGCAACGCGGTGTACTACCTGGCCGACCTGTACGCCGACGCGGCGCCCCGGGTGCTCACCGACCTGGCGGACACGCTGCGCGGGCTCGGGGTGGAGACACCGCCGACGGCCCGGCCGCTCACCTTCGGTACCTGGATCGGCGGCGACCGGGACGGCAACCCGTACGTGACGCCCTCGGTGACCCGGGACGTGCTGCTGATCCAGCACGAGCACGGGCTGCGCGCGGCCGAGGCGGTGCTGACCGAGCTGATCGACGAGATCTCGGTGTCCCGGCGGCTGCGCAACGTGTCGCTGGACCTGTCCGCGAGCCTGGCCGGTGACCTGGAGAAGCTGCCGGAGCTGGCACCCCGGTTCCGCCGGGTCAACGCGGAGGAGCCGTACCGGCTGAAGATCCGCTGCGTGAAGGTGAAGCTGGCCAACACGCGGGCCCGGCTGGCCTCGCAGGCGCCGCACATCCCGGGCCGCGACTACCGGGGATCGGGTGAGCTGATCGCGGACCTGGAGCTGATCCGGGCGTCGCTGGCCCGCAACGCGGGGCAGCTGACGGCGACCGGCCGGCTGGCCGAGGTGATCCGGACCATCTCCGCGTTCGGGCTGCACCTGGCCACGATGGACCTGCGCGAACACGCGGAGGCGCACCACGAGGTGCTGGCGCAGATGTTCAAGCGGGTCGGCGAGGTGACCAACTACGGCGGCCTGCCCCGGGCGGAGCGCGCCGAGCTGCTCGCCCGGGAGCTGGGCGGGCGGCGCCCACTGTCCGGTGTGGACACTCCGCTGACCGATTCGGCGCGCAAGACGTTCGAGGTGTTCCGGACCATCCGGGACGCGCACGACCGGTTCGGGCCCGAGGTGATCGAGTCGTACATCGTCTCCATGACGATGGGCGTGGACGACGTGCTGGCCGCGGTGATCCTGGCCCGCGAGGCCGGACTGGTTGACGTCCACAGTGGACACGCCCGGGTCGGGTTCGTGCCGCTGCTGGAGACGCCGGCCGAGCTGGAGGCGGGCGGGGAGCTGCTGGACCAGCTGCTGTCGCTGCCGGCGTACCGGTCGATCGTGCGCGCCCGGGACGACCTGCAGGAGGTGATGCTCGGGTACTCGGACTCCAACAAGGAGGCGGGGATCACCACCTCGCAGTGGTCGATCCACCGGGCACAGCGGGCGCTGCGGGACGTGGCCGCCAAGCACGGGGTCGGGCTGCGCCTGTTCCACGGCCGGGGCGGGACCGTGGGGCGCGGCGGCGGGCCGACGCACGAGTCGATCCTGGCCCAGCCGTTCGGCACGCTGGACGGGCTGATCAAGGTGACCGAGCAGGGTGAGGTCATCTCGGACAAGTACATGCTGCCCGGGCTGGCCCGGGACAACCTGGAGCTGACCGTGGCCGCGGTGCTGCAGGCCACGCTGCTGCACACCACGCCGCGCCAGCCCATGTCCGACCTGGCGGTGTGGGACGCGGCGATGGACGTGGTGTCGCAGGCGGCGTTCCGGACGTACCGGGGGCTGGTCGAGGACCCGGACCTGCCCGCGTACTTCTGGTCGGCCACCCCGACCGAGCTGCTCGGCTCGCTGAACATCGGCTCCCGGCCGGCGAAGCGGCCGGACTCCGGGGCCGGGCTGTCCGGGCTGCGGGCGATCCCGTGGGTGTTCGGGTGGACGCAGACGCGGCAGATCATTCCGGGCTGGTTCGGCGTGGGTGCCGGGCTGTTCGCGGCCCGGGAGGCGGGGCTGGGCGACGAGCTGGCGGACATGCACGACCGCTGGCAGTTCTTCCAGACGTACATCTCCAACGTGCAGATGATGCTGACCAAGACCGACCTGGACATCGCGGCCCGGTACGTGGAGACGCTGGTACCGCCGGAGCTGCGGCACATCTTCGAGACGATCACGGAGGAGTACGACCGTACCGTCAAGGAGATCGTCACGATCACGGGCGGCTCGCGCCTGCTGGAGTCCCAGCCGGTCCTCAAGCGCACCCTGGAGGTACGCGACACCTACCTGGAGCCGCTGCACCACCTGCAGGTGGCGCTGCTCGCGCAGTACCGGGCGGGGCGCACGTCCCCGGGTTCGATCCGGCCCACCACGACCGACCCCACGCTGGAGCGGGCGCTGCTCACGACCGTCAACGGGATCGCCGCGGGCATGCGCAACACGGGCTGAGCGGGTACCCGCGGTCAGATGCCGGCGATGTCGAGCACCCCTTCCTCGCCGGGGCCCAGCGGGTCCCCGTCCTCGACATCCACGAAGCTGGCCGCTCTGTCGGGAACGGCCGGTAGCGGGGGTTCTGCTGAATCCGTCTCGTCGGTGAACAGGACCACCTCAATCATGATCACGCCGTACCCGGGAACGCATCACGTCAAACCTGTGCGCACCGGGGCGACGCGCACCGTGTGCCCCGCTCGACCCGCACCCCTGCCGCCTGCAAAACTTGTGTCCTTGGTCGACAGCGGTGCGTCGACCTGAGTCGCGTGGAAGGTGAGCGAGGGGGCATGAGCGAGTGCTTGCGCGAGCGCTTGGCTGGCGCTGTCAGGCCCGGCCCCCGCTCGCTTGCAGGCGAGGGCCCGGCATGAGCGGCGGCTGGGTTCTGCCTGACGAGGTGCTTCGCGACGCGCCCACGTACGCGCCGCGACCGTACGAGCTGGCCGACCTGGAGCTGCTGCTGCTGGGCGCGTACGCCCCGCTGACCGGGTTCCTGGGCCGGGCCGACCTGGTCAGCCTGGGCCGCACCGGCAAGCTGGCCGACGGTACGGGGTGGCCGGTGCCGGTGACCCTGGAGATGCCGGAAGAGGTGGTCGCCGGGCTGGAGACCGGGAACCCGCTGCGCCGGGTACTGGTACTGACCGACCCGGAGGGCGCCCCGATCGCCGCCATCGACGTGCTGGAGGTGTGGCCGGTACGCCGGGGCTGGGTGGGTGTGGCCGGGCCGGTACGCCGGATCGGCGACGGCGGCCACGCACCGTTCCGCCGGCTGCGCCGGGCGCCGGACGAGGTACGCGGGCTGCTACCGCCGGGGCGGGTACTCGGGGTGATCGCCGACCGGCCGCTGCACCGGCCGCAGCTGGCGCAGATCGCGCTCGCCGCCCGTACCCTCGCCGGGCACCTGCTGGTGCTCATCCCGACCGCGGGGAGTACCGCGGACGGGCTGCCCTGCGAGGCGCTGGTACGCAGCGTGCTGGCGGCCCGGGACCGGATGCCCCCGGCCACGATCGTGACGGTCCCGCTGGCCTCGCACGGGGACGAGATCCGCGACGCGCTGCTGCGCGCCCGGGTGGCCGCCGCGTACGGCGTGACCCACCTGCTGTCCACCGGGCAGACCATGATGTCCGGCGGCGGCCCGCGGGTGCTGATCCCGCGCGAGCTGGCCTACGACAGCCGGGACGGGCAGTGGCGCGGGCGGGACGACATCCCGCCCCGGTTCCGCCGGCTCGCACTTGCTCCGGAGGAGATCGACGACCTGCTGGACCGGGGCGCGCCGCTGCCGGAGTGGCACACGCCGCCGGCGGTGGCCCGGGAGCTGGGCCGCGACCGGCCGCCGCGCCGCCAGCGCGGGCTGGTGCTGTTCTTCA
>DATEJJ010000192.1:0-2050 GCA_035278125.1 Rugosimonospora sp. | reverse complement strand
CAGGTGCTCGCGACCGTGCTGGGGCTGCCGGTGCGGCGCCGGCCGGCGCCCGCGCAGGGCACCGCGCGCGAGATCGACCTGTTCGGCCGGCCGGAGCGGGTCGGTTTCTACCACACCTTCGCGGCGTACAGCCGGGCCGCGCGGATCGCGGTGCCGGGGTTGCCCGGGCCGGTCGAGGTGAGCCGGGAACTCGCCACCGGCGAGGTGTACGCGCTGCGCGGCCCCGGCCTGTGCTCGCTGCAGTTCCACCCGGAGTCCGTATTGACCAGCCAGGGTCCGGCGATCGTCCGGGAGGCACTGGTCCGGTTGACCGACGGGGGCCCGGACGAGTGAGCGTCCAGACCTGTAACATTCGCCGACTTGGCCGGTTAGGGTCCGGTATGGAATTGTTGCGATGGGCTCCACCAGTGATCAGCACGTGATCAGGAGATGACGGGAGTCGGCCGTGTCCCCCAGCGGTTCCACGACGAGGCTACCGCTCGTCGGGCGGGGCGCGGAGCTGGACGAGCTGTGCGAGATGCTGCACCGCACCGCGGCGGGCGCCGGCGGCTGCGCGGTGCTGACCGGGCCGCCCGGCATCGGCAAGACCAGGCTGCTCGAAGAGGTGACGCGGCGCGCCGGTGAGCTGGGCCTGGCCACCGCGGCCGGCCGGGCCAGCGAACTCGACCGGGTGATGCCGTTGACCACCCTGGTGTCCACGCTGAGCCGCTGCCGGCCGGAGCCGGTGGAGCTGGGCGCGCTGCGCGACCAGGCGGAGGACCGGCACTGGTACGTCGAGCGGCTGCGCGAGGCGCTGGAGGAGTACGCGGCGCGGCGCCCGCTGCTGGTGGTGCTCGACGATGCACAGTGGACAGACGAGTTCAGCGTGCTGGCGCTGCGGGTGCTGGTACCCGGGTTGGCCTCGTCGCCGGTGCGGTGGCTGCTGGCCCGGCGCCCGGTACCGGCGACGTCGGCGGCGCAGCACGCGATCGACTGGCTGGTGGACAACGGCGCGGTGGAGATGCGGCTGGGTCCGCTGGACGAGGAGTCGGTGACCGAGCTGTGCGGCAACGTGCTGGGCGCCACCCCGGACGCCACGGTGCTGCTGACGGCCGCGAGCGGGCACGGCAACCCGTTCCTGCTGGAGCAGTCGCTCAGCGCGCTGCGGGCGACCGGGCAGATCCTGATCCGGGACGGGGTGGCCACGGTGGTCGGCGACGAGCTGCCGTCGGGCTTCCTGGCCGCGGTGCAGCAGCGGTTACGCGGGCTGTCGCCGGAGGCGCTGCGGCTGCTGCGCGCGGGTACGGTGTTCGGCCGGCCGTTCACCGTGCACGCGGCGGCGCAGCTGGCCGGGGGGCGGGCGGTGGACCTGTTGGTGGCGGCGGACGAGGTGACCGCGGCCGGGCTGCTGGTGGAGCAGGACAACCTGCTGACGTTCGCGCACGACCTGCTGCGCCAGGCCGTGTACAACAACATGTCCGGTCCGGTACGCGCGGCGCTGCACTGGGAGGCGGCGGCGGTGGTACGCGCCGAGGGGTGCTCCGCGGTGGAGGTGGCGGAGCACCTGATGCGCAGCGGGTACGCGGGTGACCGGGAGGCGGTGCGGGTGCTGCGTACCGCCGCGGCGCAGGTGTCCGCGCACGCCCCGGGTACCGCCGCGGATCTGGTGGTGTACGCGCTGCGGGTGCTGGACGGGCACGACCCCGCGCGGGCGGAGCTGTCCGCGGACGCGGTCCGGCTGCTCGCCTCGGCGGGGCGGCTGGTCGAGGCGCGCGAGGTGGGGGAGGCGGCGCTCCACAATGGACTGGACCCGACCACCGAGGCGGCGCTGCTGCTCGGGCTGGCCGAGGCGCTCAAGCACGCCGGCCAGAACGCCGCCGCGGTCCAGTACGCGCGCCGCGCGCTGACCCGGCCGTGCGTACCCGACCCGCTGCGCGCCCAGCTGTACGCGATCGAGGCGCACGCGCTGCTGTACGGCGACGACATGCCCGGTGCGGACCGGGCCGGTGCCGAGGCCGACCGGCTGGGTACCGCGTCGGGGGAGCACGCGGCGTCGGTGTTCGGCAGTGCG
>DATEJJ010000191.1:0-2972 GCA_035278125.1 Rugosimonospora sp. | reverse complement strand
TCCCCCGCCGCCAGTTCGGCCCGCATGCAGTCCGCGATGCCCGCCTGTGCCGCCTGCTTGACCGCGTGGATCAGCTCGCCGTGCCCGGCGAAGTGCCGGTACGCCGCGGTGGCGGAGACCCCGACCTGGCGGGCCGCCTCGCGCAGCACCACCGCCTCCGGCCCGCCGGACCGGGCCAGGTCGGTGGCCGCCACCGTCAACGCGTTGGCCAGGTCGCCGTGGTGGTAGCTCTCCCGCCGCAGTCTGCCCTGTTCCACGCTGACACCATACGGCGAAACCTGAGTCGCTACTCAGCCCGGACGTTGTCCAGGTCGAAGGAGCCCGGGCTGATGTAGACCCAGATCGCGCGCACGTCGTTCAGGGTGCCGGCGTCGCAGGAGAACCCGCTGGTCAGGTCGGCGGCGAAGGTGGTCGTGGTGTTCTGCGGTACCCAGCCGAACGTACCCTGGCACCAGGTGAACCCGGAGCCCACCTGTACCGCGATGTCCACCGAGGTACCGGCGGCGCCGGTACGCAGGTCCACCTTGAGCGCGGACTTGGCGGAGATGTCCACCGGCGCGGCCAGGTCGGTGCCGAACCAGCCGCCGTCCACCGCGTCCACGTGCAGCCCGGACGAACCGTCGGTGTGGAACGTCGACTGCTGGCTCACGGTACCGGCGTTGGCCTGCCAGCTCGCCGGCGCCCAACCGTCCAGTGTGGACGTCTCGAAGGAGGCGAACTGGACCGGCGCGCCCGGGTCCGGCTTCACCGTCACCGTCACCGTGGCCACATTGGACAGGTGGTGGAACCCGTCGGCCACCGTGTACGGGACCGAAGCCTTGCCGTGGAACCCGCCGGCCGGGGTGAACGTGAGCGAGCCGCCCGCGCCGAGCGCGAACTGTCCACCTGGGACGGTCGCGGTCCGCTGCTGCCCCGGCGTCGCCGGATCCAGGTCGATGCTGTCCTGCCTGATCGTGCCCAGGTACGCCACGTCGTTGCTGGCCGGCGCGAACGTGATCGGGGTGTTGAACGCGGTGGTCACGTTGTCGTTGTCCGCCACCGGCGGGAAGTACCGCTGCCCGGTGCTGATCCGCGTCTCCGCGTTGCTGATGGTCTGGCACACTGGGCTCGGGCAGTACACGGTGAACCCGTCGTAGTCCGGGTACAGGTTGCCGTCGTCCCAGATGCCCGCGAGCATCCAGTACAGCAGCCCGTTGCCGCCGGCCGACATGAACGCGTCCGTCCACTGCTTGTAGACCGTGTTGCGGGTGCCCTTGTCCAGCAGGCCGAACTCGCCCATCATCACGGCCTTGTGGATGCGCCGGGCGTCGCGCACGTGCGCGGTGATCCAGTCGGTGCCCCAGGCCGGTGTCTTGCCCCAGCCGTCCGGGTACAGGTGGAAGGAGAGGACGTCGATCGCGGGGAGCGCCGCGAACGCCACGCTGTCCACGCCCTCGCCGCAGTTCGTGGTCCAGTCCGGGCCGCCCGGATCGGTGCAGTAGAAGCCCTCGTCGCCGACGCTGACCAGGTGGTGCCGGTCGATGGTCTTGATGTACCGGGAGACCGTGTCCACCCAGTTGGTCAGCGTGGACGTGCCGCACGCGGGCGAGGTCGGGTACACGCCGGAGCCCTTGCACCGCGGCTCGTTGCCCAGTTCCCACGTCATGATGGTGGGGTCGTCCTTGTACGCCAGCCCGGTCAGCGGGTTCACGTGGTTGAGCAGGTGCGCCACCCAGTCCTGGTACCAGCCCACGATCCGCGGATCGGTGTAGAAGTCGTCGTGGTGCGTGTCCCCGGCCCAGCGCACGTACTGGTCCATGCCGCCGAAGTCGGCCCAGTTGTTGGTCAGCGGGATGACGAGCTTGATGCCCGCCTGCGCGGCGCGCGCGATCACCGCGTCCAGGTGGGACAGCCCGTCCGGCCCGTCGTTGTACGCGGGCGCGCCGCCGTCCCAGTACTGGAAGTAGACGCCGTTCTGCTTGCCGCGCACCGAGTTGGTGCCGTCCTGGTTGCCGATGTCCAGCCAGCCCGAGGTGCGTAGCACGGTGAAGCCGGCCGCTGACGCACGGGTGAAAATATCATCGACCGAGCGGGGTGCGGCGTACATCAGGTAGTAGGTGTTGGTGCCGGCGAACCGGAACGGCCGCCCGTCCAGGAACAGGTCGCTGCCCACCCGGTGGACGAACGCGTCCCGGTGCGGGCCGCCGCCGTCGATACCCGGGTTGCTGGTACCCGACGCCGGACTGGCCGCGGCGGTACCGGCGGCGGCCACGGCGAGTAAGAGGCCGGCGATCGTACCCAGTACGCCGCGAAGTCGTCCGTTCATGGCGGGCGTTCACTCTCCGGTGCTCACGAAGCTCATTGAGGTGGACGGATGAACCGGGTAAGCACCGTCACGCTACGGCAGTTGCCCGGTCCCGTCCAGGCTGGTCGGTGCGCGGGTGAACTCGTGAATCTCACCCACGTCCGCGTACCCGAGGCGCGCGTACAGGTGGCGGGGCCAGTCGTCCGCACCGGCCACCAGGAACACCAGGTCGCAGCCGGCGGACCGGGCCCGGCGCAGCCCGTCGGCGAGCAGTGCCCGGGCCAGCCCCCGGTCCCGGTACGCCGCGTCGGTCTGCACGTCCTCGAGCTGGGCCACCCCGGACTCCGGGTCGGCGTAGAGGTCGGCGTGCGCGACCACCGCGCCCGCCTCGCGTACCCCCAGGAAAATGACCTCCGGCGCGCCACGCAGCAGGCTCTCGCGCCGGCGGGCCAACTGCTCCACGGCCCGGTCGCCGGCGCCGGTCAGCTCCGCCCGCCACTCCCGGCGGCCCTTGTCCACCATCGTGTCCAGGTCCACCACCTCGACCCGCACGGCCGGATCGGCCGGGCGGTCCGGCGGCCCGGAGTGGCACATCACCACGTTGGTGGCCGGCTCGTAGCCGGCGGCCCGCAGCGGGCCGGGGTCGATGCCGCGCAGCGCGTCCACCATGCGGTGCGGCAGGCCCGCG
>DATEJJ010000190.1:0-8501 GCA_035278125.1 Rugosimonospora sp. | reverse complement strand
CAGCGCGGCCAGGCGCAGCGCGGCTACACCCGCCGGTACCGCGCCGCCGGCCTGGGCCAGACCCAGGACGGCGTACGCCGCACTGCGCGGCGCGGACAGACCGGGTACCAGCGGGGTCAGGGTGCGCAGCAGGCGCCGGGCGATCAGCCGGTACCGCTGGCTGACCGGGTCCGCGGTACCCACCACGGTGCCGGTGGCCCAGATGGCGCGCCCCTGCGCAGCGCCTGGATGCCACCGGCGGTGGCGCAGGCGCCGATCGCGACCAGCACAGTGGACTGGGCACGGATACGGCGGATGCGCTCCACATCGCCGGGGGTGGTGACCGAGCCCTCCACCAGCGACACGTCGTACGGTCCCGCCACGCTGGCCCGGGTCGCCTCGGGGAAATGCGCGATACGCACCCGATCGGCCACCGCGAGCAACTCGTCCTCGCAATCCAGCAGCGACAGCTGGCAACCGTCGCAGGACGCGAACTTCCACACCGCGAGCGTGGGCCGGCCGTCCATCACAGCTCCCTGACCGCCATCAGGCCGGCCGCGCGGTCGAAGCCGACCACCGGACCGTCCCGGCACACCAGCAGCGGCCCGAGCTGGCAGTGGCCGCACAGCGCGATACCGCAGCGCATGTTGCGCTCCAGCGAGACCCGCACCGCCGCCGGCGGCACGCCACGGTCGGCCAGGGCACGGGCGGCGAACCGCATCATCACCTCGGGGCCGCACACGAATCCGGTCGTCGCGCCCGGCTCGAACCTGGCCGCCTCGACAAGCGTGGTGACCACACCGACGTGCCCCGCCCAGTCCTCGCCCGCCCGGTCGACGGTCACGTGCACGTCGATCCCGGCATCCCGCCAGCAGCCGTACTCGTCTCCGTAGAGCAGGTCGCCCGGCGTACGGGCCCCGATCAGCACCGAGACCCGCCGGTACCGGGTGCGCTCGGCGATCGCATGCCGGATCACCGGCCGCAGCGGGGCCAGCCCGATACCGCCGGCGATGACGACCAGGTCGTGCCCCAGCGCGGCGGGCAGCCCCCAGCCGGTGCCGAACGGGCCACGCAGCCCGAGCACGTCACCCGGCCGGGACGCGTGCAGCGCGCGGGTCACCGCACCCACCGAACGCAGCGTGTGCACGATGCCTCCGGTACCGGCCAGCGCGCTGACCGACAGCGGCACCTCGCCCACCCCGAACGCGTACACCATGGTGAACTGGCCCGGCAGCGGCTCGCGCAGCGCACCGTCGACCGGCCGCAGGGTGAGACTGACCGTGTCGGCCGTCTCCACCCGCCGCGCCGCCACCCGGTACCGCACCGGCCTCATCCCGGACTCCGGTACAGGTCCAGCAGGCGCAGCCGGGTCGCCTGCATCCGGTCCACCACCACCGCCAGGAACCGGTTCATCAGCTCGTACCCGAGCGCCGGCTCCTGCGCACACAGACCCCGCACCGCCGGCCCGTTCAACTCCACCGCCAGGGTCTGCTCCCCCGCCGTCGCGCCGAAGTGCCACCGGTACGGCGGGAACAGCCAGGACCAGCCCAGCACCGCACCCGCCCCCAGCGTCTCCACCACCACAGTCCCTTGTGGACCGTGTAGGTCAAGCGCGACCCGGCCGTCCCGGATCAGCCAGAACCGATCCGCGTACCCACCCTCCTCGAACAGTCGGGCGCCCGCGCGGAACGCCTGGCGCCGCGACCAGTACGACAACCGCTCGACCTGCGCTGCGGTCAGCCCGGCCAGGAACGGGTGTACGGACAACAGATCCTGCGCCGTCTCCATGGCGACCTCCCGAGGCGGAACATCCTCACCACCCAGGCTGCGCCGCGGACACCGGGCCGGTTCAGTGGCCTTCGGCCCCCGCGGGCCGGGACCTTCGTCCCGACCCGCGCCCAGCGCACCGGCACCACGGCGACCGAACAGCCAGCACCGCCAAGCGGTGCCTGGCATGCCCCGCCGGCGCCCGGGACGCTGACCACGACGGTGGGCAGGTAGTCGCCGGGGGTGGGCGCGGTACGACGGGCGCATCGTCTCTGGAAGAGTGTTGGCCGTGACGAGTATCCAGCCAGAGCTGTGGGTCGACCGGGCGGGCCAGGCGGTCGTGTTCTACGCCGAGGCGTTCGGGGCAACGGTGCTGCACTGCGTCGGCGAAGGCGACGAAATCGTGGCACAGTTGGCCATCGACGATGCGGCGTTCTGGGTCGCTGGGGCGGGACCGAGCATGGGACGGTTCAGCCCCAAGACCATCGGTGGCGGAACGAGCAGGATCTTACTGGTCGTCCCGGATCCCGACGCCGTAGCGGCGAGGGCGGTTGCCGCCGGCGCAGTGCAAGCGTCGCCGATCAGTGACGAGCACGGCTGGCGGGTAGGCCGGGTCATCGATCCGTTCGGGCACGAATGGGAGATCGGCAAGCCGCTCGGGTCTTGGCCACCGCGTTGATGTCTGTCCCGCCAGCAGAGCCGCTCGCCTCGCGGCGCGATGCCTACGCCGGGGCAAGCGACCAGTCGCGTACCTCGGGCATGTCCTCCAGGTGCGCCACGACGTACCCGGCGTGCTCGGCGAGCTTGCGTTCGCACCAGGCTTTCAGCTCGTCGGCGCCGCGGGTGCTGCGGCTCGCGTTGTTGATGGCGTCCATGACCAGGTGGTAGCGGGAGGCGCGGTTGCGTACCGTCATGTCGAACGGTGTGGTGGTGGTGCCCTCCTCGATGAACCCGCGCACGTGGAAGCGGTCCGCGTCGGGGCGGCCGTGGACCAGTTGGTGGATGGCGCCGGGGTAGCCGTGGAAGGTGAAGACCACGTCGACCGAGTCGGTGAACAGTTCCCGGAACAGGGTGGGGCTCATGCCGTGCGGGTGGTCCTTGGAGCGGGGCAGGGTCATCAGGTCCACCACGTTGACCACACGCACCTTCAGCTTGGGCAGGCGCTGGCGCAGGATGTCCGCGGCGGCCACGGTCTCCATGGTGACCACGTCGCCGGCGCAGGCCAGCACGATGTCCGGATCGGTGCCGCCGTCGTCGTTGCCGGCCCAGTCCCAGATCCCGGCGCCGCGGGTACAGTGCGCGATGGCCTGCTCCATGGTCAGCCACTGCAGTTGTGGCTGCTTGTCGATGACAATCAGGTTGACATACGAGCGTGACCGCAGGCAGTGGTCGGCCACCGACAGCAGACAGTTGGCGTCCGGCGGCAGGTACACCCGGGACACGTCGCCGCGCTGGGTCAGGACGGTCTGGATCAGGCCGGGCCCCTGGTGGGAGAAGCCGTTGTGGTCGTTGCGCCAGGCGGTCGAGGTGAGCAGGATGTTGAGGCTGGGTACCTCGGCGCGCCAGGGCAGGTGCCCGGCCTCCACCAGCCACTTGCCGTGCTGTACGGTTTGCGAGGCGCTGACCATGGCGAACGCCTCGTAGGTGGCGAACAGGCCGTGCCGGCCGGTCAGCGTGTACCCCTCCAGCCAGCCGTGGCAGTTGTGCTCGGAGAGCACCTCCATCACCCGCCCGTCGCGGCCGATCGCCACGTCCTCGGGATACACCCGCTCCATGAACGCCCGGTCGGAGACCTCGAACACCGCGCCGAGCCGGTTGCTGTTGGTCTCGTCGGGGCAGAACAGCCGGAACCGGTCAGGGTTGCGGGTGTACACGTCACGCAGCCACTCGCCCAGTCGTCGGGTGGACTCGGCGCGCTGCTGGGCCGGGCTGGTCACCTCGATGGCGTAGTCGCGGAAGGGCGGCAGGTCCAGGGCCCGGGTCAGCCGGCCGCCGTTGGCATGCGGGGACGCGCTCATCCGCAGATCCCCGGCCGGCGCGAGGCCCCGGATCAGCGCCGAGGGTGCGCCGGAGACATCGAACAACTCCTGCGGCCGGTACGAGCGCAGCCACTGCTCCAGCAGCGCCAGGTGGGCCGGGTTCTCCCGCACCCCGGACAGGGGGACCTGATGCGACCGCCAGGTGCCGGTGACCCGCACGCCGTCGACCTCGTCGGGGCCGGTCCAGCCTTTCGGGGTACGCAGCACGATCAGCGGCCACCGTGGCCGGGTACCCTGCCACGCGCCGCCGCGGGCCTCCTGCTGGATGGCACGGATGCGGGCCCAGGCTCCGGCCAGGGCGGCCGCGAAACGCTGGTGCATGGCGGGCAGGTCGTCGCCGGTCACCTCGATCAGGTCGTACCCGTGCCCCTCCAACAGTGCGCGTACCTCGGCCGGGTCCTTGCGGGCCAACACGGTGGGTCCGCTGATCTTGGCGCCGTTGAGGTGCAGGATCGGCAGTACCGCGCCGTCGCGGGCCGGGTTCAGAAATGAGACCCCTTTCCAGGAGCCCTCCAGCGGACCGGTCTCCGCCTCGCCGTCACCGACCACCGCGACCGCGAGCAGATCGGGGTTGTCCATCACCGCGCCGAACGCGTGCACGAGCACGTAACCCAGTTCGCCGCCCTCATGGATGGAGCCGGGCGTGGTCACCGAGACGTGGCTGGGGATCCCGCCCGGGCTGGAGAACTGGCGGAACAGGCGCAGCATGCCCGCCTCGTCGAGGCTGACCGCCGGGTAGATCTCGCTGTACGTGCCCTCCAGATATCCGGCCGCGACCAGGGCCGGGCCGCCGTGCCCGGGACCGGCGAGGTAGATGGCCTGCTGCCCGGTGTGCCTGATCAGCCGGGACACGTGCGCGTAGACAAACGACAGACCCGGACTGGTACCCCAATGGCCCAGCAGCCGCGGCTTGATGTGGGCGGCGGTCAGCGGCTCGCGCAGCAGCGGGTTGGCCAGCAGGTAGATCTGCCCGATGGTCAGGTAGTTGTTGGCCCGCCACCAGGCGTCCAACTGCTCGGTCTCCTCGGGCCCGGGGTGGGCCAGCGTGTCCACCACGTCGTGACTGGTATCCGCGACAGCTGTCACGACCGATCCCTCCACCCCAGGACTCGCGAAGATCGCATTTTCCAACAGGATACCGAGGGCGTGTTGCCGGCAGGCTCCTTCCCGCGATCCAGCGGGTGAACGGCGAGCCAGGCGGGCGAGTGCCGGCACTCGCGCGCTGCGCAGGGGCCGCCGATTCGACCTCCCGGATTCCGGCGGGACGCCTAGCGTGCCTTGTAGGACCGTTGAGGGCCGAGGATGTGGGGGACTCGTGATGGTGGTCGCGGCTGCGTCGAGCCTCACCGATCTTGCTGGGCGCCTGGAGCGGCACCTGGCCAACCCGGCCAGCTTCGGCGCGGTGATCACCCGGGTGCTGCTGCGTACCGGAGTGAATCTGCGGGAACCCAAACCGACGCAGGTTCACGACTCCGCGCTGGTGGCGAAGGTGGTCGCGGCGCTGGCCGACATGGGCTACCCGTTGTAGGCCAGGCGTGGGAGAAGGGGCAGCCATGGATCAGAACCTGATGACACAGACGCAACTGCGCACCGCCGCGTCCACCCACACCGATCCGCAGGCGGCCGCCCGCGACCTGGTCGAGCAGCTCGGCGCGGTCGACCCGGCCGCGGTCCTGTTCTTCGCCTCGCCGGCACTGCCCGGCGCGGCCATCGCCCAGGCGCTGACCGACCGGTTCCCCGCCGCGCCGGTGATCGGCTGCACCTCGGCGGGCGAATTCACCGAGCGCGGGACGAGTACCGGCGGTGTCTGCGCTGTCGTGCTGCCGCGCGGCGTGGTCCGCCGCGCCGCGGCCGCCCTGGCCCGGCTCGACACCGACCTGGACACAGCGGTGGCCGGGGCGCTGTCCGAGGTGGAACGCCAACTACACGTATCGCTGCGCGACGCCGATCCCACCCGGTACATCGGCCTGGTCCTCATCGACGGCCTGCACGGCAGCGAGGAACGGGTCAACGAGGTGCTCGGCAACCACGCGCCGTTGATGTCCTTCGTCGGCGGCTCGGCCGGCGACGACCTGGCCTTCACCACCACGCGGGTGCACTGCGGCGCGGACGCCTCCGACCACGGCGCGGCGCTGCTCGTCCTCGACGTCGCAGTACCGTTCACCGTACTCAAGACGTGCAGCTTCACCCCGGCGGGCACCTCGTTCACCATCACCGACGCCGACGTGGCCAACCGGATCGTGTGGCAACTGGACGGCCGGCCAGCCGCCGAGGCGTACGCCGCCGCCGTCGGCCAACCGGTCCAGGCACTGGACTCCACCGTATTCATGGCGCACCCACTGGGCCTGATGATCGACGGGCAACCCTGGATCCGCAGCCCCCAGCAGGTCATCGACGGTCGCGGCATCAAGTTCTACTGCCAGATCCTGCCCGGCATGGAGGTCAGCCTGATGCGGGCCACCGACCTCGTCGGCGACACCCGCACCGCGCTACGCAAGGCCGCCACCGACGTGGGTGGCGCCGTGTCCGGGGCGGTGATGTTCAACTGCATCCTGCGCCGGCTGGAACTGGACGCCAACAACCAGCACCCCGAGTTCATCGCCGCCCTCGACGGCGCACCCGCAGCCGGCTTCCACACCTACGGCGAAAGCTGGCTCGGCCACATCAACCAGACCCTCACCGCGATACTCTTCGGCCACTGACCCGCGGAAAGGCGGATACTCCCGCCTCCGCGGTCCGGTGGTCCTCTGGACGGCCTCGGCGGGCTCATCGTTGGCTGGCTGAGTCGGGTGACCCCTCGGTTCGGGCAAGGTTCAGCGGCCCCACGGGAACTGCCACGGGCCCATCGTCGCGAGCACGATGACAGCGGTCGCCGCCGCGGCGGCCATCGTCAGCACGATCGCGCTGCCGCGCCAGAACCGGCCGGGTACCGCCGCGGCCCTCGACGGGAGGGTCAGCCGTAGCATCGGTACCAGCCGGCCGAGGACGTGCAGGGTGGTCACGCCGAGCCAGACCACGAAGGCGGCTTTGTGGACCATCACGGCGTCCAGTGCCCTGCCGGCGGCGCCCGTCATGGGGCGGCGGCTGGCGGCCGGACCGATCACGATCAGCGCCGTTCCGGAGGCGAGTACCGCGAGGGTGGCTACCACGACGAGCGGCCCGAGGACGCGTAGCGGCATCGGTGGCGGACCGGCCCGGTCATGCCGGGCCAACGCGACGCCGAACACCCCAGCCAGGGCCACCGCCGCAGTCGCCGCCCAGCCCGTCAACCGGCCCAGCCGCCGCCCCCGGTCGCGCACGTCAATACGTCGGTACCAGTGCCCACTCATGCACCCAACCCCTACACAGGGTCTGACGAGACCCAGTATGCCTCGCATTCCTAGGCGTTTCTTAGAACGTGTCCATCCCCGCCGGTCGCGGGCTCAACCCGGCGCCACCGGCCGATCGACGTGGCCGACAACCCGGTCCCACTTCCACAGTGGACAGCCGCCGCACGTTGGTTCGTACGACGTCCACAATGGACCCGCCCGGACCGGTCACGCCATTGCTGTCCGGCGGGACGGCGCGTACCCGGCGAGCTGACCGGGCCACAGGACCCGGTTGGTAGGGCCTTCGGCCCTGGGCGCTGATCGCACGCCCCGGGCAGGGTTGAACAAGGCAGTACCGACGGAAGGAGGCCGCAATGCAGTGTCCGGTGGACGGAACAATTCTTGTGCTGGCCGAACGCGGCGGCGTGGAGATCGACTACTGCCCGCAGTGCCGGGGTGTCTGGCTTGACCGGGGCGAACTGGACCGCATCATCGACCGGGTCGGGTCCGGCTCGCGCGACGACAGCGACGGACGCTACCCGGAGCGTGACCGCCACCACGAGCACGACCACGACCACGAGCACGAGCGGCCGTACCGGGAACACGACGACGGCGACCGGCAGGGATGGGGGCGGCGGACCGGTCGACGGCGCGGCGGACCGCTATCCGCCCTGGGTGACCTCCTCGGCGGTGACTGACCCCGGTCGGCGGCCCGCCGTGTGCGCGGTCCGACGGTGTCCGGGCGGTCGGCCGCCCGGACAGGAGGAGTTTGAGGTGACACCGCAAAGGTCCGTACGCGCGGTCGCCACACTGGCGGTGCTGGCCGCGGGCACCGTCCCGGTGGCTGGCTGTTCCGGGGCAAGGCATGAACACTCCAACCCATCCGAGGGTGAATCTGGCCCGCTATGCCTGGCTGTCGGTGGCAGCGGCGATCGCGACCATCGGCCTGAAGTACCTCGCGTACACGGTCACCGGGTCGGTCGGGTTGCTGTCGGACGCCGCGGAATCGGTGGTCAACCTGGTCGCGGCGATCATCGCCCTCGCGGCGCTGCGGGTCGCGGCCCGCCCGCCGGACGCCAGCCACCACTATGGACACGGCAAAGCCGAGTACTTCTCCGCCGTCCTGGAAGGCGTCATGATTCTCGTGGCGGCCGCGGTCATCCTGGTCAGCGCGGCACGCCGGTTCCTGCATCCGGTGCCGCTGGACAGCGTGGGCCTGGGCCTGGCGGTCTCCACCCTCGCCACCGGAGTGAACGGGGCGGTGGGGTGGCTGCTGATCCGGGTCGGCCGCAGCCGGCGCTCGGCCACCCTCACCGCCGACGGCAAGCACCTGATGACCGACGTGTGGACCTCGGTCGGTGTCCTGCTCGGGGTGCTGCTGGTCGCCGTCACCGGGTGGCAGCGGCTG
>DATEJJ010000189.1:0-7904 GCA_035278125.1 Rugosimonospora sp. | reverse complement strand
GGTACCGGCTCGCGGCTGGGCTCCGGTACCGCCTCGTCGGCCGGCTCCACCGCGAGGTGCGGCAGCCAGCGGTCGATCCAGCGCGGGAGCCACCAGTTGGTCCGGCCGAACAGGTGCATGAGCGCGGGTACCAGCACCGTGCGCAGCACGAACGCGTCGATGAAGACCGCGCTGGCCAGGCCGATGCCGAACTCCGCCACGATCCGCTGGCCCATGAAGACGAACGCCAGGAACACGCAGATCATGATGGTCGCCGCCGCCGTGATGACCCGGCCGGTGGACGCCTGCCCGGTGGTGATCGCCCGCGCGTTGTTCCGGGTGTGTACCCACTCCTCGTGCATCCGGCTCACCAGGAACACCTGGTAGTCCATGGACAGGCCGAACAGGATGGCGAGCATGAACGCGGGCAGGAACGCCTCGACCGGTCCCGCCTTGCCCAGGCCGAGCGCGTCGCTGCCCCAGCCCCACTGGAAGAACGCCACCACCACGCCGAACGAGGCGCCCGCCGCGAGCAGGTTCATCACCGCCGCGGTCAGCGGTACCACGATGCTGCGGAACGCGATCAGCAGCAGGATGAAGCCCAGCCCCACGATCACCGCGACGAACAGCGGGATCTTCCCGGTCAGTACCGCCGCGAAGTCGTCGATGATCGCGGTCTGCCCGCCCACGTACACCTTGAGGGTGTTGCCCTGTTCGGCGGCCGGGATGACGTCGTGCCGCAGCCGGTCGATGAGCTGGCTGGTCTTGATGTCCTGCGGCGACGTGGTGGGCACCACCTGGATGATGCCGAGCTTCGCGCCGGGCTGACCGGGCAGCGCGAAGGCGGCCTTGACGCCCGGGGTGGCCCGCACCTGGCTCGCCAGCGTGGCCAGCGCCTGCCGGTCGGCGGGCGAGCCGACCTGGGCGACCAGTTGCAGCGGGCCGTTGAAGCCCGGGCCGAAGCCCTCCGCGAGCAGGTCGTACGCCTTGCGCGTGGTGGTGCCGGCCGGGTCGTTGCCCTGGTCCGAGGAGCCCAGGTGCAGCGAGAACACGGGGACGGTGAGCAGCACCATGATGGCCAGCGCCAGCGGCGCCAGCACCTTGGGGCGGCGCTGCACGATGCCGGCCCAGCGCGCCCAGAAGCCCCGGGTGTGTACCTCGTGCGGCCCCTCGGTGGCCAGCCGGCGGCGCTCCCGCCGGGACAGCACCCGCATGCCCATCACCCGCAGCATCGCCGGCAGCAGCGTGATGGCGGCCAGGATGTTGACCACCACCATCACCGCGGCGGACACGCCGATGCCGTTGAGGAAGCTGAGCCCCAGCACGAACAGGCCGAGCATGGCCACGCACACGGTGAGGCCGGCGAAGATGACCGCGCGGCCGGAGGTGTTGAGGGCGCGTACCGCCGCCTCCTCCGGCGAGAGGCCGGCCTTGAGGCCGTTGCGGTGCCGGGTGACCACGAACAGCGCGTAGTCCACGCCCACGCCCAGGCCGATCAGGGCGGCGAAGGTGGGCGCGATCTGCCCCATGCTGATCGAGTTGCTGAGCAGGTCGATGGCGAACGTGGCGCCGACCAGCGAAAGGATCGCGGTGATCAGCGGCAGGGCCATGGACAGCAGCGAGCCGAACGCGATGAACAGCACCAGGCCGGCGGCGATCACGCCGACCACCTCGGTGAAGCCCAGCGAGGCGCGGTTCACCTGCTGGATCGCGTTGCCGCCCAGCTCCACCTGGAGGCTGCCGCTGCGGGCCGACCCGGCGGTGGTGATGATGTTCTGGATGTCCGCCGCCGGGATGCGCGCGCCGTACGTGGTCAGGTGCACGGTGGCGTACGCGGTGCGCCCGTCCGCGCTGATCTGCGCCGCCCCCTGCGGCGTGTACGGGCTGGTGACCGTGGCGACGTGCGGCGCGTGCGCCACCCTGTCCAGCATCGCGGTCACCGGCTGGGTCACCGCGCTGTCCCGCACCGAGCCCTGGGTCACGTGCCAGACGATCGTGTCCGACTCGCCGGCCTGGGCCGGGAACGCGGACTGGAGCAGGTTCAGCGCCTTCGTGGACTCGGTGCCCGGTAGCGTGAAGTTGTCGCTGTACCCGCTGCCCACGGCCGAGCTGACCACACCGAGACCGACGAGCGCGGCGAGCCAGAGCAGCAGCACCGTGAAACGATGGCGGAAGCACCAGCGCGCGATGGCGGCCATCGAACCCCCCGTATTTAATCGAACGACCGGTATCCTCGAAGCAGAGTAGCGTTCGCAACCTGAAGGCGGGCTGAGACGCCGAGGACGCCGAGGATCGGGTGAGCCATGGCACGTACCGCGGGCAGCGCCGCCGACCAGACCCGGCAGCGGATCCTGCGTACCGCGACCGACCTGTTCGTGGAGCGCGGGTACGCCGCCACGTCCATCCGGGACATCAGCGAGCACCTCGGCATGACCAAGGGCTCCCTGTACTACCACTTCACGTCCAAGGAGGACCTGCTCGCCGCGCTGCTCGCACCGCTGTTCGCGGCCGTGGACGAGTTCGTCCGGGCCGCCCGCGACCAGGGCGAGGTCACCCGGGCGCTGGTCCGGCGGCTGGTCGACGTGCTGGACGCGCACGCGCCGATGCTGCGGTCGTTCCTCGGCGACCCGGCGCTGCACCGGATGAAGGGCGGGATGCCGCAGCTGCCCGCGCGCTTCGCCGAGCTGCAGGAGCTGCTCGGCGGTGGCCGGGACGGCGCGGCCATGCTGCGCGCCCGGTGCGCGCTGGGCGTCATCCACGCCGGCGTGCTGGCGCCGCGGGTGGAGGAGTGCCCGCCGGACGAGGCGCCGATCGTGCGGACGGAGCGGCTGTCCGAGGCGGAGCGGGCGTTCGTGGTCGAGGCGGCGATGGCGGTACTGGCCGCCCCGGCGGTACCGGCCTGACGGTCACGGTCGGGCGGCCGATTCCCGTCCGATACGGGTGGTAGCGGCATGGGTGCCTCCTCAGTCGGGTGCGCTCATCTGTTCCCAGATCGCCGGGCTGGTAACCGAGTACCCGCCCTTGCCGCCGTGCTTGACCGCGTACATGGCCGCGTCGGCGTCCCGCAGCAGCCGCTCGGCCTGCTCCCGCCCGCCGCTGGCCACGCCGATACTCGCGCCCACCGCGAGCTGGAACCCCTCCACCCCCACCGGTACCGCCAGCGCCAGCGCCATCCGGTCGGCCAGCGCGCACGCCTGCTCCGGTGCCGCACCGGGCAGCAGTACCGCGAACTCGTCCCCGCCCAGCCGGGCGACCGTGTCCGTCGGGCGTACGCACGAGCGGAGCCGGTCGGCGACGGCCACCAGCAGCCCGTCCCCGACCGCGTGCCCGTACGAGTCGTTGATCTTCTTGAAGTCGTCCAGGTCGATCACCAGGATCGCCAGCCGCTCGCCGCCCAGCTCGTCCACCGCGCGTACCCGCTCGTCGAACAGCGCCCGGTTGGCCAGCCGGGTCAGCGCGTCGTGGGTGGCCTCGTACTGCAGCCGGTCCTGGAGCTGCCGGGCCTCGGTGACGTCGCGCGCGTTGTACACCACGCCGCCCACGCTCGGGTCGTGCAGCAGGTTCACCGCGATCACGTCCAGCCAGCGCCACGACCCGTCGAGGTGCCGTACCCGCAGCTGGATCGAGACGCTCGCGCCCGGGCGGGACATCAGCCGGGGGTGCAGCGTCCGGTACGCGTCCTGGTCGTCCCGGTGCACCTGCTCGACGAGGCTGCCGGCGGACCGGTACGGCGGCGGGAAGCCCAGTACCCGCTCCAGCGCCGGGCTCGCGTACCCGATGGTCCCGTCCTCGGCGGCCACGACGGTGATGTCCGACGCGTGCTGGACCAGCGAGCGGAACCGCTCCTCCTGCCGGCGCAGCCGCAGCAGGCTGTCGTCCAGCGTGGTCACCAGCCGGGCGTTGTCGTGGAAGGCGAGCAGCTGGCGGGTCAGTACCAGCGCGGTGATGGCCGCCGCGCCGAACATGGCGCCCCAGGTCGCCGGCCCGTGCCCGTGCCGCAGCATGTCCTGGATCAGCAGCGCCTGGGTGGCGCCCACGGCGAGGTACGGCAGCCGGCTGTACGGCTGGCGCGGGCGGGGGGCCAGCGCGTCCGGCCGGGTCCGCATCTGGATCTCCTGGACCCGCGGCGTCGCGGCGAACAGGACGCTGGGCAGCATCCGGATCACCAGCAGCAGGCCGTGGTACCCGGTGTCCGGGAGCACCGGCGTCAGCGCGGTCAGCAGGCCGATCACCAGCGCGCTCGTCCCGCCCACCACCGCCGCCGGCAGGGTGAACGGCGCGGTGCCGCTGAGGATCAGCTTCAGCAGGCCGAACGCGGCCATCAGCATCACCGCCGAGCCGGTCACCGCGGCCACCACGCTGGCGCTGCCCGGCCTGCCGAGCGTGCCGCTGACCAGGAAGTACCACGCGAAGACGGCGACCGAGGTCATCACCGTACCGGCGTCCAGCCACAGCCGCTTGCGCTCGGTACCCTGGCCGCCCAGCGGGTGGGTGAGCATCGCCGAGATGATGCACAGCACGCCCGCCGCGACCAGGCTGGACTGCGTGGTACCCACCGGCCCGGCGCGCGGGTCGTGGACGACGGCGGCCACCTGGGTCAGGTCGCCGATGGTGAACAGGCAGCCGCCGCCGGTCATCGCGCGCCAGAACCGGCGTACCAGCGGGGCCTCCGGTCCACCCAGCACGGCCACCCGGTGGCACAGCACCACGAACAGGACATCCGACGCGAGCACGATCGACCAGAACGGAACCGGACCGGCCCCGCCGACCAGGTACCAGACACTGCCCAGCACCGCGGCCGCGATCTGGGCCAGCAGCACCGGATCCCGCGCGATCGGGCGGTGTGCCACGGCTCAACCGGCCGCGGGCGACGCATCGTGGGTGGCGGCGCCGTCCTGGAGCACGCTGCCCACCATCCGCGTCGTCCAGACCGCCGCGTTCAGGTACGCCTGTACCAGCCGGGCCGGCGGCAGCCTGGCCGCCCGCGCCTCGGTCAGGTCCGCCCGCTCGTACCCCAGCACCGCGCGCAGCAGCTGGGCCACCCGACCCTGGTCGTGCCGCAGCGCGGTGGTCAGCTCCTGGCTGAGCGGCAGGCTGCCGGCCAGCTCGGCGACGGGCGTGCCGAGCAGCTCGGAGATGCCGACGAGCAGCCCGGCGGTGAACGCGGTGTCCCCGTCCACGTCGAGGTACCCGGCCAGCTGGTGGCACATCCGGGCGCGGGCGACAGCCGCGCTGAGGTGGCTCGGGTCGGCGCCGTTGGCGACGTTGCCCAGCACCATCAGCGCCACCCACTCGCGTACCCGCGCGGTGCCGAGCAGCAGCACCGCCTGGCGTACCGAGGAGACCTGGAACCGGACCCCGGAGGCGGCCGAGTTGCTCACCCGCAGCAGCCGCAGCGACAGCGCCGGGTCGCGGCTGACCAGCGAGATGACCTCGCGCATGTCCACGTCCGACTGCGACAGCGTGGTGAGCAGCTCGACCTGGTGCAGCCGGGACGGGGACAGCGTGACCCCGGTGACCACGCTCGGGCGGCTCAGCGCGTACCCCTGGAACAGGACGCACCCCACGTCCCGGGCGGTGGCCAGGTGCTCGGCCGTCTCCACCTTCTCCGCGAGCAGGGTGATCCCGGGGTACCCGGCGCACGCCGCGGCCGCCGCCCGTACCCGCTCCGCGCTGCTCGCCAGCATGTCCAGCTTGACCACGGTGACCAGGGGGAGCAGGCGCTCGTGCGGGGAGCCGGGCAGGAAGTCGTCCAGCGCGATCCGGTACCCCTGCGTGGCCAGCTGGGCGACCCCGTCGACGACCTGGTCGTCCACCTCCACCGTCTCCAGGATCTCCAGCACCGTCTGCTCCGGGCCGAACGGCAGCGGCAGGTCGCCGACCAGGAAGTCCCGGGTGACGTTGACGAAGCAGAGCTTGTCCTCGACGATGTCGGCCAGCCCGAACTCGCTGAACGTGTTGATGATCACGTCGATGGTGGCCGCCGCGTCGCTGCGCCGCGCCTCGTTGGCCGCGGCGTCCTCGCGGAACAGCAGCTCGTAGGCGACGACCGCGTTGCGGCGGTCGTAGATGGGCTGCCGCCCGACGTGCACGGCGCGCGTCGGTCCGTGGCGGTCGCCGGCGGACTGCATGCCTGTACCGTCGGCAGCGCTGTCATGCGGATGAGGAGGAACCGTGGGAGCCTGGCTGTTGCTCGCGGGGGCGATCCTGACCGAGGTGGTGGCGACCTCGGCGCTGAAGTTGAGCGACGGGTTCAGCCGGCTGGTGCCGAGCATCGTGGTCGCCGTGGGCTACATTCTCTCCTTCGTCCTGCTGGCCTGGGCGCTCAAGCTGAACCTTCAGGTGAGCGTCGCGTACGCGGTGTGGTCCGGCGCGGGTACGGCGGCGATCGCGGTGATCGGGGTGCTGCTGTTCGACGAGCGGATCACCGTGCCGAAAGTGATCGGGATCCTTCTCGTGATCATGGGAGTGGTGGTGCTCAACCTGTCCACCAGCCACTGAGCCGACTCAGCCGCCCCGGGCTCAGCCGCCCGGCGGTGCGGTGCTCTGCCGGACCACCAGGCTGGTGGCCAGCTCCAGCCGGGTGGTGTGCCCGGGCGGCTGCTCGTGCCGGGCCAGCGCGAGGACCAGCTTGGTGGCCGTACCGGCCATCTCCACCAGGGGCTGCCGGATCGTGGTCAGCGGCGGGCCCACCCAGGCGGCCACCGGCAGGTCGTCGAAGCCGACCACACTCAGCTCGTCCGGTATCCGTACCCGCGCCTCCCGGGCCGCCTCGTACAGGCCGAACGCCTGGAGGTCGTTCGCGGCGAACACGGCGGTGGGGCGGTCCGGCAGCGCGAGCAGCGCCCGGCCCTGCTGCAGCCCCTCGGCCACGTGGAAGTCGCCGTGCCGCACCAGCCGGGGGTCCACCGGTACGCCCGCCGCGTCCATGGCCGCGTGGTACCCGTCGTGCCGCGCCCGGCTGCACAGGATCTTCTCCGGCCCGCCGAGCAGCGCGATCCGCCGGTGGCCCAGCTCCAGCAGGTGCCGGGTGGCGGCCACCCCGCCGCTCCAGTTGGTGGCGCCGATGGACGGCGTCTGGTGCAGCGGCTCCCCGGTCGGGTCCACCACCACGAACGGGATGCCCCGCGTCTGCAGCTGGATCTGCTGCGAGTCGGTCAGCTCGGAGAACACCGAGATCACGCCGAGCGGCCGCCGGCCGAGTACCCCCTCGATCCAGCCGCGGCCCGGGGTGAGCTGGCCGTCCAGCTCGGAGAGGACCAGGGCCAGGTCGTTCTCCCGGGCCACCCGCTCCACGCCCCGGATGATCTCCACCGCCCACGGGCTCTCCAGCTCGTGGAAGACCAGCTCCAACAGGCGGGCCGGGCTCGCGGCCTGCTCCGGGCGGCGGTACCCGTGCTCGCGGATGAGCGCCTCCACCCGCTCCCGGGTGGCCCGGGCCACGTCCGAGCGACCATTGATGACCTTGGAAACGGTGGGCACCGATACCCCAGCCTGCTCGGCGATCCGGGCGATGGTGACCGAGCGCCGCCCCCGGGGGCGGCCCCGGGTGGGCTCAGCGGTTGAGGTCACAGGGCGACTCGTCTCGCTCGCATGGGCGCAGTTTACGTACCGAGCGTGACCGCTGAAAGCCCGTGACCTGCCTGGGCTCCGGCGCGTGAGCGACTGGCATCGAAACGTACGAACTCACAATCGAAAATTTCGATGAATTGCCCCTCTCGCGCCCGCGGTCCGGTACCCTGACCCGTGCCGCCCGAGTGGTGCCGGGCGGTTTCTGGTGGAGTCGGCGATCGCGCCCTGGCCGCGCGTCCCGGTAGTCCTGTGTGGACAGACACGGGCCCGGCCGCGCCCTGGTACGCCGACCCACGTCAAGGAGAATCAGCATGTCACGCAATACCCCCCGACCGCGGCGCCTGGCCGCGCTG
>DATEJJ010000188.1:0-2652 GCA_035278125.1 Rugosimonospora sp. | reverse complement strand
GCTGTGGTGGGCCGGCTCACCGCGATCAAGCGCCCGGACCGGATGCTGGCCGTGGCCCGCCTCGTCCGCGACGCGGTACCCGGCACGGTCTTCGTGGTGTGCGGCGCCGGCGACCGGCTGGCCGCCACCGCCGCCGAGGCCGCCGCGCAGCAGCTCGACATCCGCTTCCTCGGCTGGCGGCCGGACGTGGAGACCGTCTACGCCGCCGCCGACCTGACCCTGCTCACCTCGGACAACGAGGGCCTGCCGGTGTGCCTGGTCGAGGCCGGGCTGGCCGGCCGCGCGGCCGTGGCCACCGACGTTGGCGGCGTGGCCGAGGTCGTCCTGCACGAGCGCACCGGCCTGCTCGCCCGGCCGGACGCCGGCGAGCTGAGCGCGCACGTGGTGCGGCTGCTGCGCGACCCCGAACTGCGCGGGCGCATGGGCCGGGCGGCCCAGGAGTTCACCGGCCGGCACTACGGCAGCGCCCGCCTGGTCGCCGACACCGCGGCGCTGTACGAGCGGCTGGGTGCGCGGTGAGGGTCCTGGTCACCGGCGGTGCCGGCTTCATCGGGGCGACCGCCTGCCGCGTGCTGTCCGCGCACCCGGCGATCGACCGCGTGGTCGCGCTGGACAACCTGAGCACCGGGTACGCGGCGAACCTGGACGGGGTACGGGCGCGCCTGGTCACCGGCAGCATCCTGGACCGCGACCTGCTCGGCGCCCTGGTGGCCGACTCGGACGCGGTCGTGCACCTGGCCGCCCGGCCGTCGGTCCCGCGTTCGCTGGCCGACCCGGTCGCCACCCACGAGGCCAACGCGACCGGCACCATGTACGTGCTGGAGGCGTGCCGGGCGGCCGGCACCTACCTGGTGGGCGCGTCCTCCTCTTCGGTCTACGGCTCCGTGCCGGACCTGCCCAAGCACGAGGACCTGGCCACCCGGCCGCTGAGCCCGTACGCGGCCAGCAAGCTCGCCGCCGAGGCCGCCCTGCTCGCGTACCAGTCGGCGTTCGCGGTACCCACCCTGGCGCTGCGCTTCTTCAACGTGTACGGGCCGATGCAGTCGGTCGGGCACGCGTACGCCGCGGTGGTACCCACGTTCATCGACGCCGCGCTGCGCGGGGTACCGCTGCCCGTACACGGTTCCGGGGCGCAGAGCCGCGACTTCACCTTCGTCGGTACCGTGGCGCAGGTACTCCTGCAGGCGGTCCTGCGCCGGGTCACCAGTACCACCCCGGTCAACCTCGCCTTCGGCAACCGGGTGTCCCTTGTGGACCTGATCGCCCAGCTGGGCGCGCTGACCGACCGGCCCGTCCAGGCGGAGCACCTGCCACCGCGGACCGGCGACGTGCACGACTCGCAGGCCGACTGCTCCCGGCTGCGCGCGCTGTTCCCCGCCGTCCAGCCGGTACCGCTGGCGGAGGGGCTGCGGCTGACGGTCGACTGGTACCGGGCGTTGCTGGCCGCCGACCGTACCGGCCCGGCGTAGCCCGTGCTGCTCACCGAGACCGTACCGGCCGCGCCGCCGGTCGGAACCGTACCGCCGCGGCGCCGGCCCGACATCCAGGGACTGCGCGCGGTCGCGGTACTGGCGGTCGTGCTGTACCACGCGGCGGGGCTGGTACCCGGTGGCTTCGTCGGCGTGGACGTCTTCTTCGTCGTGTCCGGCTTCGTCATCACCGGGCTGCTCACCCGGGAACTCGCCGCCACCGGCCGGATCCGGCTCGCCGGCTTCTACCTGCGCCGGGCGCGGCGGCTGCTACCGGCGTACGCGCTGCTCTCGCTGATAACCCTCGCCGGCGCGGCGCTGCTGCTCAGCCCGGTCGGTGGCGGCCAGCAGGCGGCCGGCCGCGCCGCCGCGTACGCCAGCGCGTTCGCCGGCAACGTGTACTTCTACATCTTCTCCGGCGCCTACTTCCAGCCGGTCGCCGAGTCGAACCCGTTCCTGCACACCTGGTCCCTGTCCGTGGAGGAGCAGTTCTACCTCGCCTTCCCCGCCCTGCTGCTGCTCGGCTGGTGGCTGCGGCGCCGGTGGCGCGGCGGGTGGCTACCCGGCCTGCTCGCGGCTGCGCTGCTGCTGTCCCTGGCCGCCAGCGTGTGCCTCAGCTACGGGCGGGCACCGCACTGGCCGGGCATCGACTCGGCCGAGCACGCGGCGCGCCTCGCGTTCTACAGCCCGCTGACCCGCGCCTGGGAATTCCTCGCGGGCGCGCTCCTGGCGGTCGCTCCGGCCCGGTACCGCCCGCGTCCCGGTGCCGCCCGGCTGCTGTCCGTGGCCGGCGCGGGCCTGCTCGCCGCGGCCGTGGTGCTGCTGCGGCCCGACGATCCGGTCCCCGGCATCCTCGCCGCGGTGCCGGTCGCCGCCACCGGGTGCCTGCTGCTGGCCGGGAACGCCGCCCGGCCCGCAATGGTCTCCCGGGTGCTGTCGAGCGCGCCCGCGGTCCGCCTGGGCGATCTGTCCTACAGCTGGTACCTGTGGCACTGGCCGGCGATCGTGTTCGCCCGCACCTGGTACCCGGGACGGACCTGGGTGCCGCTGGCCGCCGCGCTGGCCGCCATGGTGCCGGCGGTCCTCTCGTACCACCTGATCGAACGGCCCATCCACCGCGGCCGGCGGCTGCCCTCCCGGCGGGCCACGGTGCTGCTGGCGGCCGGCTGTGTCGCGCTGCCCA
>DATEJJ010000187.1:0-3769 GCA_035278125.1 Rugosimonospora sp. | reverse complement strand
CGTCCCTGCCGCCGCAGCTGCTGCTGGCCGGGGGCGTGCGCGCGTTCGCCTTCGACCACCTGCTGGAGCCGGCGCCGGACTTCGCGCCGTGGCTGGAGTCCAGCCGCCCCTCGCCGTACGTGGACTGCGCCGGGGGCCTGGACGGTTACCTCGGCCGCGCCTCCCGCAGCGGCAAGGACAACATGGGGCAGGCGCGCCGCCGGCTGGCCAAGGCCGAGCGCGAGCTGGGGCCGGTGCGGTTCGAGGTGGACACCGTGGACGAGGCGGCGCTGGAGCAGGTGGTGGCGCTCAAGCGGGCGCAGTACGCCAGCACCGGCGCCCGGGACTACTTCGCCGAGCCGGACCGCCAGCGGCTGCTGGGCGCGCTGCTGCACACGCGGGGTACCGACTTCGCCGGCGTACTGTCCACTCTGTACGCCGGGCCGCACCTGCTGGCCGCGCACTTCGGCATCCGCGCCGGCCGCGTGCTGCACTGGTGGTTCCCGGTGTACGACCCGGCCTTCGGCGCGCTGTCGCCGGGCTGGATGCTGCTGCGCGAGCTGGTCTGCGCCGCGCCCGCGCTGGGCGTGGACCGGATCGACCTCGGGCGGGGTGACGACGAGTACAAGCGGCGGGCGAAGACCGGCGAGGTCATGGTGAGCCAGGGCATCGTGACCCGCAGCGGCGCCCGCCGCACGCTGCGCCGCGCGCGCACCGCGATGGTGGCCGCGGCGCGGTCCTCACCCGTGGCGCCCGGCCTGCGCTGGGCGGTGCACAAGCTGCGGGCGATCCAACGGTAACCGGGTTAGCTGAGGGGGAGGGACTCATGACAGCCGGGAGAGCACTCATCCTTGTCGAGAACCTGTCGGTGCCGTTCGACCGGCGGGTCTGGCAGGAGAGCACGGCGCTGCGCGACGCGGGCTGGGAGGTGCACGTCATCTGTCCACAAGGGACGAAGCGGGACACCGAGCCCGAGGTCGTCCTGGACGGCGTGCACATCTACCGGTACCCGCTGGGCGCCGCGGTCGGCGGGCCGGCCGGGTACCTGAAGGAGTACGCGACCGCGCTGTGGCACACGTACCGGCTGGCGCGCCGGGTGGGGCCGGTGGACGTGGTGCACGCGTGCAACCCGCCGGACCTGTTCTTCCTGCTGGCGAACAGGTTCAAGCGGCGCGGCGCGCGGTTCGTGTTCGACCAGCACGACCTGGTACCCGAGCTGTACCTGTCCCGCTTCGGCCGGGGCGAGGACTTCCTGTACCGGGCGGTGTGCTGGCTGGAGCGGCGCACGTACCGGGCGGCCGACGTGGTCATCGCGACCAACGAGAGCTACCGCTGCGTCGCGCTGGACCGCGGTGGCAAGCGGCCGGAGGACGTGTTCGTGGTCCGCAGCGCGCCGGTGGTCGAGCGCTTCCACCAGGTACCGCCCGACCCGTCCATCCGCAAGGGCAAGCCGCACCTGCTGTGCTACCTCGGGGTGATGGGCCCCCAGGACGGCGTGGACTACGCGCTGCGCGCGCTGGCGAAGCTGCGCGACGAGGTGGGCCGTACCGACTGGCACGCCGCGTTCGTGGGCGGCGGCGACACGTTCGAGGCGATGGTGGCGCTGCGCGACGAGCTGGGCCTCGCGGACCTGGTGGACTTCACCGGCCGGATCCCGGACGAGGACCTGCTGCGCTACCTGTCCACCGCGGACGTGTGCCTGGCACCGGATCCGCTCAACCCGCTCAACGACGTGTCCACTATGAACAAGATCATGGAGTACATGGCCATGTCCCGGCCGATCGTCTCGTTCGACCTGCGCGAGGCGCGGGTGTCGGCGGGCGACGCGGCCCTTTACGCGCCGGCCAACGACGAGTCCCAGTTCGCCAAGCTGATCGCCGGCCTGCTGGACGACCCGGAGGCGCGGCGGCAGATGGGCGAGATCGGGCGCGAGCGGGTCGGCGGCCCGCTGTCCTGGGAGAACTCGCGGGCGGCGCTGCTGGCCGCCTACGCCCGGGCCCGGGTGGGCGCGGCCGGCTCAGTCATTCCCCGGCAGCGGAAGCCGGCTGCTGGCGTCGCTGCCCCAGCCGCTCCCCTTGTCCCGCCGCAGCCGCGTCAGAGCGCGGTCGGCGAGCAGGACGCCGAGATAGCAGCCGGCGTCGAGCGGGCTGACCGCCCGGGTCGTCACCAGCGTGACGAGTGAGCCCAGCCGCAGGCGGCCCTCGGGTGCGCGCCGGCCGAGCCCGGCGAGCTGCCGGTTGCCGCGGCGGACGCGGACCCGGCGGTTGAGGTAGGCGGAGACGGTCCGGGCGGGACGGACCACGGTGTGTGCCTCGGGTACGACGGCACGTTCGGCGGGAGCGAAACTGGCATGTACCAAACCATCGTCGGAGATCACGTCCGGCATCGGGAAGACCCGGGCGTGGCCCGCCTCGGTGAGCACGTAGGCGCCCACCCCGGCCAGCGCCCGGTTCGGCGCGATCAGCCGCTCGTGCACCCGGTGTACCCGCCGCGCGACCGGCCCCACGCCCTCCAGATCCAGCCGCGGCACCGGCGCGCAGGCCAGTACCCCGGGCCGCGCGCACGCGGCGACCAGGGCGCGTACCGACGGGGCGGAGAGCCGTACGTCGGCGTCGAGGTAGATGCGCGGGAAGGTACGGCAGCGCGCGTCGCCCAGCCGCAGCGCGTGCGGCTTGCCGCCCACGGGCGTGTCGATGACCTGTACCCCCGCCTCGGCGGCCACCTCCGCGGTGCCGTCGGTGCACGCGTTGGCCACCACGATGACGTCGAACTCGCCGGGCGCGCTGCCGGCCAGCAGCTCGCGCAGCGAACCGGCGAGCACCGCCTCCTCGTTGTGCGCCGGCATCACGATGCTGACCACCGGCCGGGCGTCCCCGCGCTCGTCCACATCAACCGCCTTCCTACCGCCGGACAGCATGCCGCTGGACAGCATAAGGGCAGCGCGGTCACCCGTGACCGGATCGGAGTACCGAGCGCATGACCGAACTGGCCGTCATCACACCGACGTTCCGCGGCGACGCGGAGCTGTTCGAGGACCTGCACCGGTCGGTGCTCGACTACACGCCGCCGGACACCGTGCACCACGTGTTCGTACCGCTGCGGGACCGGCACCTGTTCGCCCGGTACGCGGGGCCGCGCTGCCGCATCTGGACCGGTTCGGAGCTGCTGCCCCGCCGGTACGTGCGGGTCGGGCGCGGCGACTCCTACGTGGACGCGCGCCGCCCCTGGCCGCCGGTACGCGCCTGGGTCACCCAGCAGGCCATCAAGATCGCCGCCGCCGCGCGGCTGGACGCGGACGTGGTACTGATCGCCGACTCAGACGTGGTGCTGGTACGGCCGGTGCGGGCGGACCGGTTCCAGGCCGACGGCCAGCTCTGCCTGTACCGCGAGGAGAACGCGGTCACCGCGGACATGGAGCGGCACGTGATCTGGCACCGGGTGGGGCGAGAGCTGTTCGGCCTGCCGCCCGCGCCGCCCCCGCCGCTGCCGGACTACGTGTCCTCGTTCAACTTCTGGTCGCCCGCCGTGGTCCGGGCCATGCAGCAGCGGATGGCTGACACCACCGGCCGGGACTGGTGCGACGCGTTCACCCGGCAGCTGCACATCTCCGAGTTCATGCTGTACGGCATTTTCGTGGACGAGGTCCACAGCGCCGGCCGCCCGCGCCCGCCCGCGGACGTCAGCGTGTGCCACAACACCTGGCAGCGCACCCCGCTGGACCGCGACGGCGCGATCGCCTTCGCCGAGCAGCTCAAGCCGGACGCGGTGGCGATGATGATCTCCGCGAAGT
>DATEJJ010000186.1:0-5840 GCA_035278125.1 Rugosimonospora sp. | reverse complement strand
GGTGCGGCGCCGCGGGGTGGCGGCGGTCCAGCGGCCGGCGGTGGCGAAGAACGCGGCCGCGACGAGCGCGAGGATCACGGCCACGCAGCCGTACGCCCAGCGCCAGGACAGGCCGGCGGCGATGACGCCGGTGACCAGGATCGGGCCGGTGGCCGCGCCGAGGCCGTAGCTGGCGTGCATCCAGTTGATGTGCCGCGCGGTGAAGTGCCGCGCGGCGTAGGCGTTGAGGCCCGAGTCGACCGCGCCGAAGCCGGCCGCGAGCAGCACGACGGCGGCGATGACAGCCCAGAACGCGGGTGCCAGGCCGCACGCGGCGAGCGCGATGGCGGACAGCAGGGCGCTGAGGGCCAGCAGCCGGCCCACGCCGGTGCGGGCGAGCAGGAATCCGGTGCCGGCGCTGGACAGCAGGGAACTGGCCACGCCGAAGGGCATCAGCAGGCCCACGGCGCTGACCGGTTGGCCGAGGCTGGCGCGCATGGCCGGCCAGGCGACGCCGAGCAGGCCATCGGGCAGCGCCATGCTGGCGAAGGCAAGGTACGCGAGCAGGAGGGAAGGCATCGAGCCGTGTCAACGCGTGCGCGGCTGTCCGGGTCCTCCCGCACCGCGCGTCCGGCCGCTCGACATGCGCAACAGGCTACTCCGCCCGCTGTCCACTGTGCTCAGATGATCCGGGCCTGGCCGCACTCCTGGCACGCCTCGGCCTGCGGGTTGCGGCGCAGGCGCTCCAAGGGCAGGTCGGCGCCGCAGTACAGGCAGGTGCCGTACCGGCCGACGTGGATCCGGTGCAGAGCCAGCTCAATGTCGCCGAGCGCGCGCCGTACCGAGTCGGATGCCTCCCCGTCCTCGTCGTCGTGCCGCTCCTCGTCCTCCTCGTCGAGAATGTCGACGAGTTCCCGCATCCGGGCCAGGCGCTGCTCCTCCAGGTTGGCACGCAGCGCGGGCAGGTGGATCAGCAGATCCGGGCGCCGCCGGCGCGGCTGCGGAGCGACCGTGCTGGACATGGTGGCCTCCCCGGGGCCGGTCCTTTGTGGAGCAACTGTTTGTTTCTACCGGGTGAACCTGCGAGGGGCCTGTGAGCAGCCTGAAGATCCGCCCTGACCCGCAGTCACCGCGAGTTTCCGGCAGGCGGCGCCAGGAGCTTACGTGGCCATTACGGATAGACACGGTGTGAGCAGCCAAGATCGCCCCATGCGCACCTGGAGGTGCATTGCGTCCCGGCCGCGACGGCAAGGCCAAAATCCTTACCAGGTAAGGATTGGATCACTCCGGAGCGCGAGTGATCCATCCCCTACGTGGCGTCGTAGTCGCAGCTCAATCTCTATCGAGCGCACGGCGCGCATCACTCACTGTAGACACTGTGCGGCTTGACGATGGCCGCCGCCGGCAGGGAGGCTGCCCGTCGAAACACCCAGGAAACGTTGACCATTCCGTGATGTGGGCTGCGACCCACTCCGGCACGAAGGGGCGTGCGATGGCTCGACAGCGGTACTCGCCGAGAGGCTCCTCCTACGACCCGGCGCCGTCGATCTACGACGGCCCGGCCGCCGAGCGGGTGCGGTCCGCACCGCCGGTGCGCCCGCGCCGCCGGCTGCTCAAGCCGATCGGCATCCTCGGTGTCCTGGCCGCCATCGCCGCCGGTGGCATCGCGTACATCGCGGTCGGCCACGCCGCCGCCGCGGCCAACCCGAACTGCACGCTCATCGTACCGGCGAACCCGCTGTCCGCCGCCGGCCTCGCGACGCCGTACCAGCTCGTCGCGACGAACCGCCGCGCCGGAGCGTGCCACGAGGCCAACGCCGACCAGTCCGCGTACGTGCAGGGCGCGATCCTCGCGCCGGGCGGGCGGCTCACGCTGTACAACCCGCTCGTCATCGACCAGGGCACCAGGCCCGCCGCGGCACCGGCTCCGGCGAAGGTACCGGCCGGTTCGGTCGTCGGGCTCTGGTTCGGCTTCAACGGCGACAACCTGACTCTGCGCTCAGCACGCAGCCGGGTGAACTCGCTGTTCCAGGGCCGCTGCGTCAACGGGAGCCCGGGCTCCATCTTCGGCCAGTTCGCGTACTGCAACGCGCCCGGCTTCTTCCGGGCCGCCAACGCGGCGATCGCGGCCGGGCAGCTCAAGGTGCCGGCGCTCGGTACCGCCAAGGACGGCATGCCGTGCCCGTCGGTACGCGACTTCTCCGTGGTGGACATGGACCAGAGTGACAACGTGACCACCCACTACCTGGCCAACGCGAACGGCCGGACCGCGCAGCCCAACGCGGCCGGGCAGGCGGCGATCGGCGGGAACGCGGTGGACCTGGCCAATGGCAGCGACAACCGGCTGCTGGACGTGTTCATCGACCCGACGCTGGGCTGCACGCCCTGGGCGCTGCCGGACCAGTCCAACGACAACAAGCCGGCGAACTCGCTGCCGCTCAACGAACTGCAGGCGGCCGCGGGGCAGCCCGCGCCGGTGGCGATCGTGCCGCTGACGGACCCGATGGCGCTGGTGAACAACAACCAGAGCGGCCGCAAGACGAACCTGTACCGCGCGGGTGTGGACCAGCCGGCGCTGGGCGCGGCGGACAACGGCAGCGGCGCGGCGTACTGCCGGAACCTGTTCACCAACGCGGCCGGTATCGCGCGGGTCTTCAAGGACCAGGCGCTCCTCGCGAACGGAGCGACGCCGGACGCGGCGACGGGTACGAACCTGTTCACGTTCCTCGCGGCCCGGGCCAATGCCGCCTTCGCGGGGCTGAACTGCCAGAACTTCAAGGTGGCGAACCCGATCACGCTCACCATGGACGGGAACGGCGTGGTGACGGCGGCGACGTTGGCGGCTGCGGGCGGTGGGGCTTCGCCGGCACCGTCGGCGTCCGCCTCGGCGTCGGCTGGGGCGGGGCGTCGGCGGCGGTAGGTGAGACTTCCGGTTCCCCGGAGCCGGTAAGGCAGTTGGCGGGTGGTCGAGCGGAAGCTCGCCCACCCGCCGCTGTGTGCGGCGCCTGCCCTGTCGCTGCCGCTGCGGCGTTGATCGGAGCTTGCCGGCAGATCGCGCAGCCAACCGCGTCTTTGCCGGCAGCTTCCGATCATCCGCACTGCGCGCGTGCTACTTGAGATGCGTGTCGGGTACCTCCGGGTTGTCACTCGATGACGTAGACGTGCGCACCTGCGCACACAAGTCTTCTTGTCACCGCCGTCCGGTCTGTCCAACGGACGGCAGGACAGGAGGGCTTGATGAGACGAAATACCACAGGCCGCGCGTTAGCGGTGCTGTGCTCCGGCGTGCTGGGGGCGGCGGCGCTGGTCGCGCTGTCCGCGCCCGCGGCGCACGCGGCAGGCGTCACGTGCAATGCCACGGACGCCGCCATCTACACCCCACCCCCGCTGGTCACCGGCGCACCGGGCACCCTGCTCGCCTGTACGCCGGTGACCCTGCCCGAGGTACCCGGCAGCATCCCGATGAACGCGTGGAAGGTGCAGTACGCGTCGACCGACGTGCCGGGCAACGCGGTCGCGGTGTCGGGTCTGGTGGCGGTACCGACGGCGAAGTGGACGGGTACCGGCACCCGGCCGGTCGTGTCGTTCCACTTCGGCACGCTCGGGCTGGGTCCACAGTGCGCCTTCTCGAAGCAGCTGGCCGGGGCGTACCAGGACGAGTACGAGGGCGACCAGATCGCGGCGATCCTCAACGCCGGCTGGGCGGTGGCCGCCACGGACGACATCGGGTACCTGGACGGCCAGACGCACACGTACATGGCCGGGCGGAACATGGGACACGCCACGCTCGACGTGGTGCGTGCGGCGTTCCAGGTGCCTTCGGTCGGGCTCAGCACGACCACGAAGGTGGGTCTGTGGGGGTACTCGCAGGGTGGCGCGGCCTCGCTCTGGGCGGCCCAGCTGGCCAGTTCGTACGCGCCGAGCCTGAACATCGTCGGAGACGCGTCGGGTGGTATCCCGGCGGACCTGAGGGCGGTCGGCAACGCGTCGGACGGCGGACCGTTCGCGGGCTTCTCCGCGGACGCGAGCATCGGGCTGAGCACGGCGTACCCGAACCTGCCGTTCAACTCGCTGGAGAACGACTCGGGCAGGGCGACGGTGGCGGCGCTCAAGACGGTGTGCCTCACCGGTACGCTCGCGATCGGCGCCGGCAAGAAGTCGGTGGACTCGACCATCAACCACCTGACGCTGGACCAGCTGTACCAGATCGCCGGTACGGACGGGGTCACCTGGGGCCAGGTGGTGGACGCGCAGAAGCTGGGCGTGGGTGTGGGTACCAGGACGTCGGCGGCGCAGTACCGGATCGGCTTCCCGGTTTTCCAGTACCACGGGCTGCTCGACGAGGTGATCCCGACCAGCACGGAGGACGCGGTACACACCGCGTACTGCCAGGCGGGAATCACCACCCAGCAGTCGCTCTACTTCGCCGACCACATGCTGGCCGACAACGGCGCGATCAGCGATGTGGTGTCCTGGTTGGGTGACCGGTTCGCCGGCAGGGCCGCAACGGGGAACTGCTGATGCATGTTCTGTCAACGGGTCGGGCGGGGTGGGCGCGCAGCGCCCGCCCCGGCCGGCTTGCCACGGCGGTGGCAATCACACTGGCGATGGTGGGTGCGGCGGTCGTGGGTACCGGCGTCGCGCACGCGGATACGGCGAGTGTCGTATCGGAGCACTGGTTCGACTCGCGGGAGGTGGACCTGACCGTCTTCTCCCCGGCCAACAACCGCACGTACCCGGTGCGGCTGCTGGTACCGGCGGGCTGGTCGCGTACGGCCACCCGCACCTGGCCGGTGTTGTATCTGCTGCACGGCGGCAACGACGACTACACCTCGTGGACCCGGGAAACCGACATCGAATCGTTGAGCGCCAACTACCAGGTGCTCATCGTGATGCCGGAGGCGGGCCGGGACGCGGACTACGCGGACTGGTACAACCCGAGCGGCGGACCCAACGCCGGCCTGTGGGAGACGTTCCACCTGACCGAGGTGTGGAGTGTGTTGCAGTCCGGGTACCGGGCCGGCAACCTGCGCAGCATCGCGGGCATCTCGTCCGGCGGGACGGGTGCCATCACGTACGCCGCCCGGCACCCGGGCATGTTCAAGTACGCCGCGTCCTACAGCGGTCCGATGAACCTGAAGGATCCGGTGCTGCAACAGGTCATCCTGTACACGGCGTCGAACAACGGCGACGACCCCAACGCGATCTGGGGTTCGCCGACCGACCAGGCGAGCAACTGGACCGCGCACAACCCGCTGGATCTGGCCGCCAGCCTCAAGGGCACCGGCCTGTACCTGTCCAGCGGCACCACCGGGCTCCCCGGCGATCTGGACCCGAACGGGTTCTGGAGTCCGGAGCAGTTCGGCGAGGCCGTGGTGGGAGCCAGCAACTACGCCCTCTGGGGCAAGCTGCTGTTCTCATACTTCATCCTGTCCACCACGGACTTCTACCTCAACGGCACCCACTCGTGGCCGTACTGGCAGCGTGAGCTGCACAAGTCCTGGCCGCTGCTGATGTCTTCGCTCGGGGTGTCCGCCAGCTAGGGATGGACTGGTGGTCACCGAGGCGCCCGGGCCCGGCAGGGTCCGGGCGCCGACGAGCGCGCCGCACAGCACCAGCACCGCGGCCGCGCCGAGCCCGGTGACGTATCCGTGCGCGAAACCACTCACGCCCTGCCCGCCGGCGACCACCACACCGACACCCGCGATACCCAGTACGCCGGACACCTCGCGGGCCACCCCGAACACGCCACCCGCCACTCCGGCGCGCTCCGGCGGCGCGGCGGCCAGCACCACCGCCGCCAGCGGTACGGTCAGCGCGGAGCCGAAGCCGATGACGGTGAGCGCGGCCACCAGTACCAC
>DATEJJ010000185.1:0-20947 GCA_035278125.1 Rugosimonospora sp. | reverse complement strand
GCTGTCCGGCCTGGCCGACACGGCGCCGGGCGGCGACGGCGAAGCCACCTTCCCGGCCGCGGCGCCGGCGCGGCGCATCGACGCGGTGCTGGCGGATCCGCGGGTACGGGTGGAGTCGCACCAGGTCCTGGACGGGCCGCTCGCCCGGCGGGCCAGCGACCACCTCCCGGTCCTGGCCGACCTCCTGCTCCCGGATCCGCCGCCGGCCCGCCCCTGACGGTGCCCGGCCGGTCGCCGGGGGTGGACAAAGGGCGGTCCGGGGCTCGAAGATGGCCCCCTCGGACAGTGGGGAGGTATCGGGTGGCCGTCGACGAGGCGGGCTGGGAGTCTTCCGGAGCCACGGCGTCGATCTGGCGCGCCGAGCGGCCGGTGTACGACCGCCGCGAGACGGTCTGCGTGATCGGTGCCGGCGCCAGCGGCCTCGCCGCGATCAAGAACCTGCGCGAACAGGGCTTCGCGGTGGACTGCTTCGAGCGGGAGACCGGGGTCGGCGGCGCCTGGAACTGGCGGCACGCGCGCAGCCCGGTGTACGCGAGCACGCACCTGGTGTCCTCCAAGCCGTTCACCCAGTTCCCCGACTTCCCGATGCCGGACGACTGGCCCGACTACCCGCACCACGCCCAGGTGCTGGAGTACCTGGAGCGGTACTGCGAGCACTTCGGGCTGCGCGAGCACGTCTGGTTCGGTACCGAGGTGATGCGGGTCGAGCCGGCCGAGAACGGGCACTGGGACGTGACCACGCGGGGCGCGCGCGGGGGTACCGAACGCACCCAGCGGTACGGCGCCGTGGTGGTGGCCAACGGGCACAACTGGTCGCCGAAGCTCCCCGGGTACGACGGGATGGCCGGGTACCGGGGCGAGGTGATCCACGCTTCGGCGTACAAGGACGCGGCGCAGCTACGCGGGCGGCGGGTACTGGTCATCGGCGGCGGGAACACCGGCTGCGACATCGCGGTGGAGGCGGCACAGCAGGCGGCCCGCTGCTGGCACTCCACCCGGCGCGGTTACTGGTACACCCCGAAGTACCTGTACGGCCGCCCCGCCGACCAGGTGAACGACCAGACCCGGCTGCTGCGGCTGCCGCTGCGGCTGCGGCAGCGGCTGTTCCAGCGGTTGCTGCGACGCACGGTCGGCGAGCTGTCCCGGTTCGGGCTGCCCCGGCCGGACCACAAGGTCGGTGAGACCCACCCGATCGCGAACAGCCAGCTGGTCTACTACATCGGGCACGGCGGGATCGTGCCGGTACCGGACGTCACCCGGTTCGAGCGCACCTCGGTGCTGCTCGCGGACGGTCGCAGCATCGAGCCGGATCTGGTGGTGCTCGCCACCGGGTACCTGCCGCGGTTCGAGTTTCTCGCCCCGAAGCTGCTCGACGTCGACAGCGCCGGCCGGCCGCACCTGCACCTGCACGCGTTCGCGCCGGGCCACCCGACGCTGTTCGTGGCCGGTCTGCTGCAGCCGGACTCGGGGCTCTTCTCGCTGGTGCACTGGCAGACCGTGGTGATGGCGCAGTGGCTGCGGCTGCGCGACGCGGCGCCGGAGCGGGCCAACACGGTCTGGTCGGGCGCGATCAGCTCGGCGCCGGCCCGGCTGTCCGGGGTGAAGGTGAAGGACTCGACCCGGCACTGGTTCGAGATCGACCACGTGCTGTACCTGCGCGCCCTGCAGAAGGCGCTGAGCCAGATGGAGTCCGGCGTCGCCCAGCGCCGCATGCGTCCGGTCGGAGTGGATGCCTAGTGACCCGCATCCTGCGCCCGGTCGAGTGGGCCTATCCGGTGCCGGCGGTATCCCGGGAGGTGCTGGCGGTGCCGGCGGACCAGCCGGACACCCGGCCGCCGGTGCTGTTCGTACCGGGCTACGGGCACGGTGCCTGGGTGTTCGCCGAGTACTGGCTGGAGCACACCGCGCGGCGGGGCTTCCCGGCGTACGCGATGAGCCTGCGCGGGCACGGGGAGAGCGGCTCGGCCCGGCGTACCACGCTGCGCGCGTACGTGCACGACGTGGTACAGGTGGCGGCCAGCCTGCCGCACCAGGCGGTACTGGTCGGGCACGGTGCGGGTGCGCTCGTGGTGGCCCGCGCGATGGCCCGCTACCCGGCCCGGGCCGGCGTGCTGGTCGCCCCGGTGCTGGGTGGCCTGCGGATGGCGGCCGGCGCGTTCGCGGGCAACCCGCTGGGTACCGTGCCGGCCCTGTTCGGCGGCGCGCTGCGGCCCCGGCGCGGGCAGCTGTTCAGCCGGGAACTGGCCGCGCCGGTGGCACGCGAGTACGCGTCGCGGCTGGGCCGGGCGGCAGCGCTGGCACAGTTCCGGCTGCTCGCCCCGGGTACCCCCGAACCGCCGGTGGGTGACCCGCCGGTCCTCGTCGTGGGCAGCCCGGACGACAAGATCGTGTCCGGCGCGGCGCTGGCCCGTGCGGCCCGGCGGTACGGCGGCGCGCCGCTGCTGTTTCCCGGCATGGCGCACGACCTGATGCTGGACGCGCGCTGGCAGGAGCCGATCGACGCGATCCTGGACTGGCTGGACAAGCCGGAGGCGGCGACCTGAGCCGCTAGCCGCTAGACGACCGCCCCGTCGTCGGGGTCGTAGTTGTCGTCGTCATCGTTGCCGGAGCGCAGCCGCCAGATCAGCGCGACGAAGCCGGCCAGGATGCCGCTGAACCCGATCACCATGGTCACGTTCTCGCCGACACCGAGCAGGCCCGGATTGAAGAAGAGCACCAGACCGGCCACGATGGACAGCACCGCGCCGATCGCCACCGGGGAGAACCGGGGGAGCGGCGGCGGTGGCGGCGGCGTGTACCCCTCTTCCTCCTCGTCCGGCAGGTTCGCGCCGAAGGTGTCCAGCCCGTCGATGAGCGTGGTGTCCGGCGCCGGGAGATCCACCGTGGTGCTGGTCCAGCGCTGTAGCCCGGGGTCGGGCGGCTGCGGACGCTCGGCCGGCGTCACGTTCTCCGCGTCCGGCCAGGGCTGGTTCTCGTCCACGACGTCCACGTCGAACCCCGCGACGATGCTCGCGAAGGCGTCCTCGACGCCCTCGTCGTCCAGGTCGGTGACGTCGGCGGTGGTCAGTTGGGCCAGGTAGTCGCGGGCGGTGGCCAGGTGCTCCCGGTCCACCCAGAGCCGGTCGGTGGGCGGGCTGGGCAGTGTCGTGGTACGGGTGATCGGGTGCAGGTCGGCGGCGGGTTGCAGGTACGCGGCGATGCCGCGCAGCCCCAGCACGTCGAGGAGGTGCTCGCCGACCCGGGGGTCGACGTCGCCGGCCGCGGCGTACGCGGCGGCGATCAATCCGTTGTCCCGCCGCCCACGGCGGGCCCCGCCCGATGCCACCCGTACCTCCCTGTCTCTTCCTCCCGAGTGACGGCAATCGTCACGTGTTGCCCGGCGCGCTCCGCGTGCGCGATGCCGAATCCTCGGCTTGAATCGTGACACGGCGGGGCTTGTTAGGGGAGTGCGTTGTGGTGTGCCGTTCCCGCTTCGTAGGCTCATGGCGCACGTGGGGTGCCCACTCCCGCGGTGGTGCGTCACTGGAAGGGGCGTGCGTGGTCTACTGGCTGCTCAAGTACCTCCTGCTCGGCCCCTGGTTGCGGATCATCTTCTGGCCGCGGGTCGAAGGGCGGGAGAACGTGCCGCGACACGGCCCCGCGATCATCGCGAGCAACCACCTCTCGTTCTCGGATTCGATCTTCATGCCGCTGATGGTGAAGCGCCGGGTGACCTTTGTCGCCAAGGCGGAGTACTTCACCGGCAAGGGCATCAAGGGCTTCCTCGTCCGGATGTTCTTCGTGGGTACCGGCACGATCCCGGTGGACCGGTCCGGCGGCCGGGCGGCGCAGGCGGCGATCGACACCGGCCTTCGCATCCTCCGCGAAGGCAAACTTTTCGGTATTTACCCGGAAGGCACCCGTTCGCCGGACGGGCGACTGTACCGGGGCAAGACGGGCGTGGCCCGCCTGGCGCTGGAGAGCGGCGCGCCGGTGGTACCGGTGGTCATGCTCAACGCGGACGAGATCCAGCCGCCGGGCAAGAAGCTGCCCCGGCTGGTACGGCCGCGGATCCGGTTCGGCCAGCCGCTGGACTTCTCCCGGTACCAGGGACTGGCCGGCGACCGGTTCGTGGAGCGCGCGGTCACCGACGAGATCATGTACGAGCTGATGGAGCTGTCCGGTCGCGAGTACGTGGACGTGTACGCGCAGAAGGTGAAAGCCGCCAAAGACAAGGCCACGAAGGAGTCGACGCCCCCGACCCCCGTACCTGCTTAGTCTCTGGCGCTGGCTCCGCCAGCGCGGGTCTTGCGGCTGTTCCCGGGCTGTAGCCACCCCTACGCTCGGTCGCTGCGCTCCCTCTCTCCAGGGCGGCTGCGCCCGGCGCCGCAAGACCGTAACGAGCCGGGTCAGCGGGATGGGGCTGGGAGGCCGGCGAGTAGGCGTACCGCCTGGTTGCGGTGGGCGAACTCGGTGACCTCCAGCGCGATCGGCGCGGCCCGCTCGGCCTGTCCGGTGGCGGCGAGCGCCCGGGCGGCGGCGGTCAGCGAGAGCATCCGGTCGGTGACGTTGCCCATCTGCGCGTAGCTCGCGGCCGCCGCGAGGTGCTGCTCCGGGTCGCCCGTCAGCGCGCCGTCCAGCGTCGCGATTCCGGCCCGTACCCAGGGCGTGTGCCGGGCACTGCCCTGCAGCATGCGGCGTACCGTGCGGGCCTGCTCGCCGCCCAGTTCGGCGCCGGCCCGCGCCGCGGCGGCGGCCCACTCGCCCCAGGCCAGTGTCTCCGTGCCCGCCCAGTCGGCCTCCAGGTCGGCCAGCAGCGTGGCCGCCTCCTCGGCCCGCCCCTGCAGCGCGCGGCACAGCGCGGCGTGCGCCAGCGTCGAGCGCAGGATCCGGTGGAAGCCGCCGCGGCAGGCCGCGTCCACCGCCTGGTCGATCTCGTCCGGCCCGTCGTCGCCGCCCACCCGCTCGCCGCGCAGCACCTGCAGCCAGGCGGACTGGAGCACGTGGTGGTCCCACTCGGTGCTGGGCAGGCGCATGGACGCGGCGGCGGCGGCGATCGCGGCCGCCCAGTCGCCGTCGAAGTACGCCTGCTGCGACTCGCCGGCGAAGTTGGTGGACAGCCCGTGGCCGCCGGCCGGGTCGAGGGTGCGGTGCTCATCGAGCAGCCGGTTGGAGCCGGCGATGTCGCCCTCTTCCAGCTTGGCCCAGGCGAGGTTCTGTACCGCCCGGCGGCGGCTGGACAGGCGGTGCCGCCGGCAGTGCTCGGCGATGTCCGCGAGCGCCGCGTACCCCTCCGGATCCCCGGTGGCGTACCGGCCGGTGGCCAGCGTGATGCAGGAGTTGGCGTGTACCTCCACCAGCCCCAGCCGCTCGGCCATCTCGGCCGCCGTGTCCGCCGCCGCGATGGCCGGCTCCAGCTCGAAGTTGAGCATGTGTACCCGGGCCAGCTCCAGCAGCGCCGACGCCTTCTCCTCGGTGTCGGGCAGCCCGTCGTACAGCTCCACGGCCCGGTCCAGGTACCGCAGCGTGGCGCCCCGGTCGGCCCGGGTCCAGGCGGCGGTACCGAGCAGGGTGTACGCGTGCGCCGCCGCGGCGCGGTCGCCGCCGCCGGACAGCGTGTCGGCCAGCATGGTCAGCCGCTGCGCGCCGCCGCCGGCCAGGAACCCGTCCGAGTCCCGGTAGAACTCCAGCTCCGCGGCGAACAGGTCGAGCGCCGGATCGTCGTCCAGCTTCAGGCCGCGGGCCCGCTCCACCCACTGCGCCGCGGTGTCCAGCGCGTGCAGCGCGTACGCCCGCCGGGCCGCCTTGAACATGGCCGCCCGCGCCGGTGGGGCGAACGGCGCCGGGTCGCCGCCGAGGGTACGGGCGATCTCGTGCGCCGCCCAGCGGTGGTTGGCCAGCACCTCGGCCAGGTCGGTCTGCCGGCCGCCGGACACCGCCTCCAGCCAGTCCGCGGTGCGCTGGTGCCGGGCGACCCGCTCGGCCCGGGGCAGCCGCTGGTAGCACACGTCCCGTACCAGCACGTGCCGGAACCGGTACTCCAGCTGGCCGGCCATGGTGGAGGTACCCAGCTCCTGGATCAGGTCGCGCTGCTCCAGCCGGCGCAGCGCCCACTCCACCGCCTCGACCGGCCGGCCCACCGCCGCGGCCACCGCACCCGGCCAGAACTCCCGGCCCACCACCGCCGCCGCCTGCAGGATCGACCGGTCCGGCTGGTCCAGCAGGTCCAGCCGGTTCGCGATGACCGCGTGCACGTTGTCCGGCATGGGCGGCGCCTCGGAGCCGTCCGTCGTCCACTGTGGACCGATCGCGCGCAGCATGCCGCCCTCGACCAGCATCCGCACGTACTCCTGGGCGTACAGCGGGTTGCCGTCGGCCAGCTCGACCAGCGGGTACGGGGCCTGCGCGGCGAACGCCTGGCCGAACATCAGCGAGTACATGGTGCTGATGTCGCTGTCCCGCAACGGGGTCAGCGCGATCGAGACGGTACCGCGGATGGTGCTCGTCCAGCGCGGGTACCGGTCACGCAGCTCGGGCCGGGCGGTGCAGAGTACCAGCAGCGGCAGGTCCCGGGCTGAGGCGGCCAGCATCTCGATGAAGCGCAGCATCCGCTCGTCGGCCCAGTGCAGATCCTCGAAGACCAGCACCGTGGCCCGCCGCGCGCCCATGGCCAGCACGAAGCGCCGCCACGCCTGCTCGGTCTCGGTCGAGGCGAGCCGCGAGCCGGGCAGCCCGAGCAGCGGGCCGAGCGCGTCGGCCAGCCGGAGCGCCTCGCCCGACTCGGCCACCTCCGCGACCGTCTGCTCCAGCCGGGTACGCGTGGTCGGCTCGTCGTCCGAGTCGAGGATGCCGGCGCGCGCCTTCACGACATCGGCGAGCGCGGCGTAGGTGACGTTCTCGCCGAACGGCGGGCAGTGCCCGACCAGCCACACCACGGCCGGCTCGCCCGCGGTGCGCTGGCCGGTGTCGCCGGGCAGGCCGGTCAGCCGCAGCGCGTGCCGGGCCAGCTCGCGCAGCAGCCGGGACTTGCCGATCCCGGCCTCGCCGAACACCGTGATCAGCTGGGGTACCCGGTTGCGCACGGTCCGGTGCAGCGCGTTGATCAGCAGTGCCCGCTCGTGCTCCCGGTCCACCATGGGCGTGCTCTCCGAATCACCGCCCGCGGGCCGGCTGCGCCGCGCCGCCACCGCGAGCCACACCCGGCTGGCCTGCGACCGGCCCCGCAGCACGACGGGTTCCTGCTCCTCGTACTCGATGTCGTCGCTGGTGGCGCCGTAGGTGGCGGCGCACACGTACACGCCGCCCGGCGGGGCCACGGCCTGCAGCCGCGAGCCGGTGTTCACCACGTCGCCGGCCACGATCGCCTGCCCGCCGTCGTGCGCGGCGGCCACGTCGACCAGCGCCTCGCCGGTCGCGATACCGACCCGGAAGCGCAGCCCGGCGTCCACCCGGCTGGGGTGGCTGAGTACCCGCTGCAGCTCCAGCCCGGCCCGTACGCAGCGAAGCGCGTCGTTCTCGGTGGCCACCGGCGCACCGAACAGTGCCATCACGGCGTCGCCGATGTACTTCTCGACCACCCCGCCGTACTGCCGGATCACCCGGCGTACCGTGCTGAAGTAGTCGTTCTGCATGACCCGCACCTGCTCCGGGTCGATGGTCTCGGCGTACCCGGTGAATTCGACTACATCAATGAAAAGGACGCTGACCCGGCGGCGGTCCTCTTGTCGCAGCGGGGTGCCCTCGGTGAGCGCCGCGCCACAGCCGGTGCAGAACGAGGCGCCCGGCTCCACGCTCCCGCCGCAGTTGCCGCATGTCTTGCGGAGGCTCACACCACACCCACCGCAGAACCGATCGGTCGGCTCAGCGGTCCGGCCGCAGGTCGAACAAATGGGTTGGATCGCCTTCTCCGGGAGGTTGGCAAGTGTCAGCGTCCAGTATGGTGACACGCGCCGACGCGTGCGCCAAGCTGCCGGTTAGCTGACACGGCCACGTCGATCGGTCCTTTTGGCGGATACAGTGTCGCGACGTCGTGCACCCGGTCGGTCGCGCGGCGTCGATCCGCAGAGGCGAATGTGCGACAGAGGGGCGCGACAAAGGTGTACGTGCGACTGGCCGCCGCGTGGACCGATCCGGCAGGGGCGGTACACGGTGCCGGCGACGTCGTGGACATCGACATCGTCACCCTCGCCGAGCTGGAGGAGCAGGGCGTGGTCGACAACGGCGGCGACGGCGCGGGCAGCCCAGACTGGGTGGGCCCGGGCGTCGAAGACGACGACAGCAACAACTGGGTCGGGCCGGGCAACGAGCCGGGCACGGACGACGACAACGAAGAGGCCGAGAACCAGGCCGACGACTAGTCGGTGGTCATTGCTCAGCTCGGGCCCGAGGTCGCCACGGCGGTGTCGGGCCCGGGCGCGATCATCCGGCGGGACAGCATCGGGTACGCGAGGGCGAGCGTGAGCAGCACGCCGGTCCCGGACAGGGCCAGTACCCAGCGCGGGCCGGCCCAGTTGAGCAGCGGCGCGCCCAGCCCGTACGCGAGCGCGGCGGCGGCGTACGGGAACGTGTAGACGGTGCCGAAGACCGTACCCAGCCGGTGCCGCGGTACGTGCTGCTGGATCAGCGTGTCGTTGGCCACGTTCTCCCAGCCGTTACCCGCACCCGCGAGCGCCTGACCTGCCAGCGCCATGCCCAGCACCGGGCTCGCCCCGGTGAGCAGGGTACCCGCGCCGAACCCGGCGAGCGCGGTGTACAGCACCCGGGTGGCCGGCAGCCCGGGCCGGCGCAGCAGTTGGGACAGCAGCAGCGGGGCGAGGATCATGCCGATCCCGTACGCCGTGCCGAGCAGCCCGACCAGCGCCGGCCGCGCGTTCAGGTTGGTCAGCCCCAGCGGTATCACCGCCACGTTGTCCAGCGCGGCGAACATCACGCTGAGGAAGAAGACCGCGCACACCGCCCGTACCACCGGATCGGAGCGCACCACGGCGAGCCCGGCGCGCAGCCCCGCGCCGAAGTCCTCGGCCGGCTCCGGCTCCTCCTCCGCCACCGGGTGGATGCGGTGCAGCCCGATCAGCGCGGCCGAGGCGGTGAAGGTGACCACGTTGACCAGCAGGGTGCCGCTGAGCCCGAGCCAGGCCAGCAGCAGGCCGCCGAGTGCCGGCCCGGCCGCGATGCCGGCGTTCACCGCGACCGCGAGCTGCGCGTTCGCCGCCGGGATCTGGGGCGTGCCGACCATGCGGGGCAGCAGGCTGCGCCCGGACGGCGTGTAGATCGTGGCCAGCGTGGTGGCCGCCGCGATCACCACCAGGAGTACCGGCAGGGCCGGCATGGTGAGCGCGAGCAGCAGGTACAGCGCGGCCTGGCCGAGGTCGCAGGCGACCATGAGCGGGCGCTGCGGGTACCGGTCGGCGAGCGCGCCGAGCAGCGGGCCGGCCAGCCGCGGCAGCGTACCGGCGAGGAGCAGCAGGCCCAGCGCGGTACCGCCGCGCCCCGCGAACACCGCGATCAGCAGGGCGGTGTGGGCGATCTGGTCGCCGGCGTACGAGGCCAGCCGCGCCAGCCAGTACCGGCGGAACGCGGGATTGGTGGCGAGCAGCGTCACGGCCGGCCCGGGCGCGCCCGCGCTACCGCTCCGCCATGCCGGCCCGGCGGCGCAGCGCGCCGAGGTCGGTGACCACGATGCGCCGGCCCTCGGTGCGCAGCCAGCCGCGGTTGGCGAACGAGCCGATGGCCTGGTTCACGCTCTGCCGCGAGCCGCCGGCCATCTCGGCGAGCTGGCTCTGGTTCAGCTCGATGGTGACCATCGGCGCCTGGCTGTCGCCGGCCAGCCGCACCAGGGTCTTGGCCACCCGGCCGGGCAGGTCGAGGAAGACGTGGTCGGCGTTCTGCTCGGTCAGCCGCCGGATCAGGCTGCCCAGCGAGCGCATGACCGCGTCCAGGATGCGCGAGTTCTGGTGTACCAGCTCGATGAAGGCGCCCCGGGACAGGGCGAGGGCGGAGGTGTCCTCGATGGCCTCGGCCGACGCGGAGCGCGCGGCACCGTCCAGGAGGGACACTTCGCCCAGTACGTCCGGCGGGCGCATCACGTTCAGCACGGCGCGCTCCCCGGTCGGCGAGGTGCGGAATACCGCGACGGCGCCCCGGCGCAGCACGATGAGCGACTCGCCGGGGTCGTTCTCGACGAACAGCAGCTGACCCTTGCGGTACGTACGCGGTACCGCGGCGGCGATGACCCGTTGGCGCACCTCAGGTTCGAGGGACGCGAACAGATCCACGCCGGTCAGCGCGTCGCCGGGATCCGGCAGCCGTCCATCCACGGGCCTACCCCTCCCCGGTCAGACCCAGCCGAACTCAGCGAGCCCGGCCAACTAATAGGATCATGGCGTTCTCGTGGCGGGATGTACACCCCCATGCACACCCCGTTGCGCTTTGTGCCACAGCACACACCACCGCGTGGCAGGGTAGCCGGTCGGACCAGGCATAAGCGAGCGCGGGTCGGTAACGAAACGCCCGGTTCACCCCTGGCCGCGCCGGATGGACCTGTCCCTTCGGACGGCATCGGCGAGCGGTTCGGACGGTCCCTCGCGTCGGCTCGGTGGTCCCTGGCGGCAGCCCGGCCCCGCCCGCCGGCCGGCGAGATAATCGATCGGTGGTCACGGAGGACCAGATCCGCGCCGCGCTGCGCACCCAGTGGCACCTGCCGCCCGACGAGTGCGCCCCCCTGTCCGCCTCGGAGCGCGCCCGGACCTGGCTGGTCAGTGCGGGCGGCGAGCGGTACGTGGCCAAGCTGGTGCCCGAGGCCGGCCGCGAACAGTTGCAGGTCAGCCTCGCGGTGGCCGAGCACCTGGACCGGATCGGGTTCGCGGTGGGCGGTCCGGTGTGGTCGGTCGACGGGATGCTCGCGGTACCCGTGCCGGTCGGCGACACGACCGGCGTGCTGGCCCTGCTCAAGTACGTGCCGGGGCATCCGCTGGACGGGGACAGCCCGGTCGACCAGCTGTGGTGGGGCGATCTGCTCGGCGCGGTACACCGTGGGCTGTCGGGCTTCAGCCACCCGAAGCTGATCCGGCTCAGGCCGCTCAACCCCGACCTGCCGCACCTGTCGCTGGAGCCGTGGCTGCGCCCGGCCGTGGCCGGCGCGACCGCGGGGCTGGTCCGGCTCACCGTCACCGACCAGCTCACCTACGGCGTGGTACACGGTGATCCGCGGCCGGGCTCGTTCCGCATCGACCCGGACACCGGGCGTACCGGTGTGGTGGGCTGGGACAGCGTGGCGGTCGGGCTGCTGATGTTCGACGTGGCCAACGCGGTCGCGTACGCGGGCGGGCCGGACCGGGCGGTGGAGCTGCTCGACGGGTACCGGTCGAACGGGCCGCTGCCGGCCGGGGAGATCGAGGTCGCGCTCCCGGTGGTGCTGCGCTGCCGGTGGGCGCGGCGGGCGGACCGCTTCGCCCGGCGCATCGCCGAGTCGCCGGGCGACGCCGAGCAGGCGTGGCTGGGCCTCCACGAGGCCCGGGACGCGCTGGCCGCCCTGGCCGAAGCCTGACCCTTGGCCGCCTGGCAGGATGGCGCGGTGGCGTACCGGTACTTCTACGACTGCGAGTTCATCGAGGACGGCCGTACCGTCGATCTGGTCTCGATCGGCGCGGTCGACGAGTACGGCCGCGAGTTCTACGCGGTGTCCACCGAGTTCGACGCGGCCCGCGCGGTGCCCTGGGTACGCCGCAACGTGCTGGACAAGCTGCCGTCGCCGGGGGATCCCGCGTGGCGCTCCCGGGAGCGGATCCGCGACGACCTGTACGAGTTCCTGGTGGCGCCGCTGCGCGAGCGGGCGGGTACCGACCTGGAGCTGTGGGCCTGGTACGCGGCGTACGACCACGTCGCGCTCGCCCAGCTGTGGGGGCCGATGACCGCGCTGCCCCGGGAGATCCCGCGCTTCACCAAGGATCTGCGGCAGCTCTGGGACGACCGGGACCGCCCCCCGCTGCCGCAGGTCTCCGGCCGGCACGACGCGCTGGTGGACGCCCGGCACAACCTGGCCCGCTGGCGCGCGCTGCACGCCGCGGTGTGACAATACGGCTGACGATTCCAGCCTGTTACGGGCGACACCATCTCGCGACCCGATCAAGGGGAGGACGAGCAACGATGCGTATCGGAGTGCTGACTGGTGGCGGCGACTGCCCCGGCCTGAACGCGGTCATCCGTGCGGTGGTACGCAAGGGCGTGGCCACGTACGGTCACGAGTTCGTCGGCTTCCGGGACGGCTGGCGCGGTCCGCTGGAGGGCCAGACCCGGCCGCTGGGCGTCGCCGAGGTACGGGGCATCCTGCCCCGCGGCGGCACCATCCTCGGCTCGTCCCGGACCAACCCGTTCAAGATCGACAATGGGGTCGAGAAGATCAAGTCGAACCTGGCCGACCTGGGCATCGACGCGCTGGTCGCCATCGGCGGCGAGGACACCCTCGGCGTCGCGACCAGGCTGGACGAGCTGGGCGTGAAGGTGGTCGGGGTACCCAAGACCATCGACAACGACCTGGGCGCCACCGACTACACGTTCGGCTTCGACACCGCCGTCAACATCGCCATGGAGGCGATCGACCGGCTGCACACCACCGCCGAGAGCCACCACCGCACCCTCGTGGTCGAGGTGATGGGCCGGCACGCCGGCTGGATCGCCCTGCACGCCGGCCTGGCCGGTGGCGCCAACGTGATCCTGCTGCCCGAGCGCAAGTTCGACGTGGAGCAGGTGGCCGCGTACGTGGAGAAGCGGTTCCAGACGCAGTACTCGCCGATCGTGGTGGTGGCCGAGGGCGCCATGCCGCTGGACGGGCAGATGGTGCTGCACAACCAGGAGCTGGACGCCTTCGGGCACGTGCGGCTGGGCGGCATCGGGCAGTGGCTGGCCGAGCAGCTGGAGGAGCGTACCGGCAAGGAGGCCCGCACCGTCGTGCTCGGACACATCCAGCGCGGCGGTACCCCCACCGCCTTCGACCGGGTACTGGCGACCCGGTTCGGGCTGCAGGCGATCGACGCGGTGAACGAGGGCGACTTCGGCAAGATGGTCGCGCTGCGCGGTACCGACATCGTGCGGGTACCGCTGAAGGAGGCGACCCGCGAGCTGAAGACCGTACCGCCGGAGCGGTACACCGAGGCCGAAGTCTTCTTCGGATCCTGACGTGCGTACCGTCGCGGTCCTCGGCGCCGGGAAGATCGGCGAGCTGCTGCTGTCCGGCCTGCTGCGCTCCGGCTGGCCGGTCGGGCGGCTGCTCGCCACCGCCCGGCGGGCCGAACGGGCACAGGAGCTGTCCGCCCGGTACGGCATCCGGGTGGTGGACAACGAGGCGGCGGTGGCCGAGGCGGACGTCCTCGCCATCGCTGTCAAGCCGCAGGACGCCGGTGCGCTGCTGGCCGACCTCGGCCCTAAGGTGCCGTCCAACAAGCTGGTCGTCTCGCTGTGCGCCGGCCTGCCCACCGGCTTCTTCGCCAAGTGGCTGCCCGAGGGCACCCCGGTGGTCCGCGTCATGACCAACACGCCAGCCCTGGTGGACCAGGCGATGACCGCGATCTCGGCGGGGCCGTACGCGACCGCCGAGCACCTGGCCCTGGCCGAGGAGATGTTCGCGCCGCTGGGCCGCACGCTGCGGGTACCGGAGTCGCAGCAGGACGCGGTGACCGCGCTCTCCGGCTCCGGCCCCGCGTACTTCTACTACCTGGTCGAGGCGATGACCGACGCGGGCATCCTGCTCGGCCTGCCCCGGCAGGTGGCGCACGACCTGATCGTGCAGACCGCGATCGGCTCGGCGACGATGCTCCGCGAGTCCGGGGAGCACCCGGTCAAGCTGCGCGAGGCGGTCACCTCGCCGGCCGGTACCACCATCAGCGCCATCCGGGAACTGGAGAACCACGCGGTACGCGCCGCGCTGCTCGCCGCCCTGGAAGCGGCCCGAGATCGTGCCAGGGAGATCGCTGAGCAGGCGTAACGTCATCCCCGTGCGTACCCTCCCGGAGGCTCGACGGGCGTTGGCCGCGCTGCGCCCGCGGCTGGACGGGCTGATCGCGCTGCGCGCGGACCTGACCGAACTGCGCACCGACCTGGAGCTGACCGGGAGCAGCCCGATCGGCGCGCTGGCCGAGGCGAAGGCGTGGGAGGCGCGCCTGTACGCCGACCTGGAGTACCTCGCCAACCACGGCGTCGAGGTGAAGGGGTACGCGCCGCTCCTGCTCGACTTCCCCGGCGAGATCGACCGGGTACCGGTCTACTGGTGCTGGCTGGAGGGCGACACGGACATCACCTGGTACCACCGCGTCGACTGCGGCTTCGCCGGCCGCCGCCCCGTCCCCGCCCTGACCTGACCCCGCCCCGGCCGCCCGGTCACCGTGATCAGTGGCGCGCGCCGCGATGGTCGGGAGTTGCCGGCGGATCGTGCACTGGCATACGCGTTCCGCCGGCAGACTCCGATCGTGGCTCGGGCCCAGTGGGCGGATCCGGGGCGTCACGTAATTGGCGTGCGTGGGGGCGGGCGGGGTCCGTACCCTCGTCGCATGTTGCTGACCACGCACCCGCACTCGCCGGCGGGCGCCGCGCCCCTGGTGGCCTGGGCGTGGTCCGTCGACGGCGCCCGACGGTGACCCTCCTCCCGCAGTGAGCAGGACCGACGGAGAAGGATGCCGGTTTCGCCGGATACCCGAGTCGAGCTGGGCCGGACGGTCGCCATGGACACCGGCCTCGGCTTCGCCATCCGGGAAGGTAACCGGACGGTCGGTGCGGGGATGGTGACGGGCCTGCTCGGTTAGGGCAGGCGCGACGTGTGCGGGCGCGTGGCTGGCGCGCCCGCACACCCCGCCGCACTGGATACCATGCCCGCGATGAGTGACGAGCGGGAAGTACTGACCTGGGAACGGTTCGGCGTTGCCGGGCGGGAACTGGCCGTGCGGGTGGACGAGGACGGGTTCGTGCCGGACCTGATCCTGTCGATCGCGCGCGGCGGGCTGTTCGTGGCCGGGGCACTCGGCTATGCGCTGGACGTGAAGAACCTGCACGTGATGAACGTGGAGTTCTACACCGGGGTGGACCAGCGGCTGGACATGCCGGTGGTACTGCCGCCGGTGCCGAACGTGGTGGACCTGGCCGGCGCCCGGGTGCTGGTCGCGGACGACGTGGCGGACACCGGCGCGACGCTGCGGCTGGTGCGGGACTTCTGCCGGGACCACGTGGCGGAGGTGCGCTGCGCGGTGATCTACCAGAAGCCGCACTCCCTGGTCGACTGCGAGTACGTGTGGCGCCGTACCGACCGCTGGATCGACTTTCCGTGGTCCGCGCAGCCGCCGGTGCGGGTGCGGCGCGGCGTGTTGGACGCCTGATGCCGCCGAAGAGGAACCGACCGCCCAACGCCAGCCGGCGCGCCCGGGCGGGACGGCCGACGCGGGCGGAGGAGAAGCGGGCCCGGCTCGCGGCGGCCGAGGCCGAGCAGGCCGAGCGGCGGCGCCGGGCGCGCCGCCGGCTGGTCTGGATCATCGTCGCGGTGGTCCTGGCCCTCACGGCCATCGTGCTGGTGGACGCGTACGTGCTGAGTCACGCGAAGAAGCACGGGGCGGCCCTAGGTCGCCTGCCGGATGTCGGAGCCGCCCCGTACGCTAAGGACCATGCGCCAGGAGTGGCATCTGTTCCGTAACCCAGGGCTGGAGATCGCCCTACCCACGTCCAACGCGGCCGAGCTGGAGGCGCTCGGCCTGGACCGCTGGCGCGGCCTGCCCCGCGCGCAGATGCCACCGTGGCCCGAGCCGGAGAAGGTCGACGAGGTCTGCGGCGTGCTGTCCGGGGTACCGCCGATCGTCGCGCCCTACGAGGTGGACGAGCTGCGCGACCGGCTGGCGCAGGTGTGCGAGGGGCAGGCGTTCCTGCTCCAGGGCGGCGACTGCGCGGAGACGTTCGCGGACAACACCGAGCGGCACCTGCTGGCCAACGCACGCACCCTGCTGCAGATGGCGGTGGTGCTGACCTACGGCGCCTCGCTGCCGGTGGTGAAGGTGGCCCGGGTGGCCGGCCAGTACACCAAGCCGCGCTCGGCGGGGATGGACGCGCTCGGCCTGCCGGCGTACCGCGGCGACATGATCAACTCGCTGGAGGCCACCGCCGAGGCGCGCGTGGCCGACCCGCAGCGGATGATCCGGGCGTACGCCAACGCGTCCAGTGCGATGAACATGCTGCGCGCGTACCTCGGCGGTGGCCTGGCCGACCTGCACGCGGTACACGACTGGAACCAGGACTTCGTGCGCAACTCGGCGTTCGGGGAGCGGTACGACGCGATCGCGCGCGAGATCGACCGGGCACTCGCGTTCATCCGCGCCTGCGGCATGCGCGACGACGAGGCACTGCGTACGGTCACGCTGTACTGCTCGCACGAGGCGCTGGCGCTGGAGTACGACCGGGCGCTGACCCGGGTGGCGTCGGGGAAGGCGTACGGGCTGTCCGGGCACTTCCTCTGGGTGGGCGAGCGCACCAAGCAGCTCGACGGGGCGCACGTGGACTTCGCGTCCCGCATCGTCAACCCGATCGGCGTGAAGCTCGGCCCGACCACGACTCCGGAGCAGGCGATCGAGCTGTGCGAGCGGCTCAACCCGGAGAACACCCCGGGCCGGCTCACCCTGGTCAGCCGGATGGGCAACCAGCGGGTACGCGAGGTGCTGCCCACGCTCGTGGAGAAGGTGACCGCGGCCGGGCTCAAGGTGATCTGGCAGTGCGACCCGATGCACGGCAACACGCACGAGTCCTCCAACGGGTACAAGACGCGGCACTTCGACCGGATCGTGGACGAGGTGCTGGGCTACTTCGAAGTGCACCGCGAGCTGGGTAGCCACCCGGGCGGCCTGCACGTGGAGCTGACCGGCGAGGACGTGACCGAGTGCCTGGGCGGCGCGCAGGCGATCGAGGACGCGGACCTGCCGGGCCGGTACGAGACGGCCTGCGATCCCCGGCTGAACACCCAGCAGTCGCTGGAGTTGGCATTCCTGATCGCCGAGATGTTGCGCGGCTGAGGTGAACGGTTAACCACGAAGAGTATTCATACGGTTACTATCGATAGATGGTGACAACCATGGTGGATCTTCGCAGCGACACAGTGACCAAGCCGACCCCCGGCATGCGGGCCGCCATGGCGGCGGCCGAGGTCGGGGACGACGTATACGGGGAAGACCCTTCCATCAATGCGCTGCAGGAGCGGGTGGCCGCGCTGTTCGGGCACGAGGCGGCGCTGCTCGCCCCGACCGGCTCGATGGCCAACCAGATCGCGCTGCAGAGCCTGGTGCCGCCGGGCAGCGAACTGCTCTGCGACGCCGACGCGCACATCGTCACGTACGAGTCCGGTGCGACCGCGGCGATCGGCGGCATCTCCACCCGCACCTGGCCGGCGGTCGGCGCCGACCTGGACGTGGAGCAGGTGGCCGCGATGATCCGGCCGGCCGGGTACTACGCCGTGGACACCTGCGCGATCGCGGTGGAGCAGACCCACAACAAGTCGGGTGGCGGGGTCATCCCACTGTCCACACTGGAGGATCTGCGCCGGGCCGCGGACGAGGCCGGGGTCGCGCTGCACGCGGACGGCGCGCGGATCTGGCACGCGTCCATCGCCGACGGGGTACCGCCGCACCGGTACGGCGCGCTGTTCGACACGATGTCGGTCTGCCTGTCCAAGGGGCTGGGCGCGCCGGTGGGTTCGCTGGTGGTGTCGAGCGCCGAGCGGATCGCCCGGGCCCGGCTGATCCGCAAGCGGATGGGCGGCGGCATGCGCCAGGCGGGCGTACTCGCCGCGGCCGGCGACTACGCGCTGACGCACCAGTTCGAGCGGCTGGCCGAGGACCACGCCAAGGCGCTGCGGCTGGCCGAGGCGCTGGCCCCGTTCGGTGTGGTGGACCCGGCACGGGTGCGTACCAACATGGTGGTGGTGGACCTCGGCAAGTCCACAATGGACGCCAAGGCGTTCGCCGGTGCCGCCGCCGAGCGGGGCGTGCTGTTCCCGGCGATCAGCCCGCAGCACGCGCGGCTGGTGACCCACCTGGACGTGGACGAGGCCGGCATCGACGAGGCGATCGAGGTGCTCACCGGGATCCTGGCGGCCGGCGCCTCCTGACCCGGGCGTTCAGCGGATCTGCACGCCGCCCAGCCCGGCGGCGAGCATGCGGGCGGCCAGCACCACCGCGATCACCAGGCCGACGGCGGCCACGATCGCGGCCAGCAGGCAGCCAGCGCCAGGCCGCCGCGGCTCCGGCAGGTCAGGCTCGTCACCGTTCATCAGGCCGGCCGTTCGCGCGAGCGCTCGCTCATCGGCACACCAGAAACCCTGTGTGGGTACCGAAGCGGAAGGCACCGTCCCGCGCGACGGTCGCCGCGACCCGGGCCCGCACCTCGTCCAGTACCGGCGGCGTCAGGTCGGGACCGTCCATGGAGCCGAGCCAGCGCAGCAGCGGCTCCGGCTCGGTGAGCACGATCTCGGCCTCGAAATCGATCCGTTCGACGCGGCGGAAGTACCGGCGGGCCATCGGCTCGGCCACCTCCAGCGGGTACCGGCCGGCGAAGTTCCGGGTGACCGGCCCGCCGCTCACGTCCGCCACCACCGCGGCGTGCAGCCGGCGTGCCCCCTGTTTGTCCCGACTGCCGTTGGTCGCGATCAGCGCGGTACCGCCCGGGGCGCGTACCCGGGCCAGTTCGGCGACCGCCCGCTCCGGCTCGGGTACGTGGTAGAGCATGTGCATGGCGAGTACCGCGCCCAGCGCGCCGGTGCATACCGGCAGCTCGGCGGCGTCCGCGACGATCGCGGGGTTCCCGGCGGCGGCCAGCATCCCGGTGGACAGGTCGGCCGCGAACACCGGCCGGTCGGGCCGGTCGGCGCGCAGCGCGGCGATGTAGCGCCCCGGTCCGCAGCCCACGTCCAGCACCGGCCCGGGTACCTCGTGCAGCAGCCGGGTCGCGGCGGCCACGATGTCCAGCAACGGCCGCCGGTACGCGTACATGTCGGCCCGGGCGTTGAGCCGGTCCGGGGTCGCGTACTCGCGGGTCGTCAGCACGACCCGGTCCGTCATCGGGTTCACCTCACCGGCCACGGGCAAGCCGGGTGAGCGTGGCGATGTCACGGGCGTGCCCGGCCCAGCCCTCGGACGGGGTCTCCACCACCACGGGTACGTCCGCCACCGCCGGGTGGGCCATCAGCTCCGCGAAGGCCGCCTCGCCGATGGTGCCGGCGCCCACCGTCTCGTGCCGGTCCCGGGTGGAGCCGCACGGGTCCTTGGAGTCGTTGGCGTGCACCAGCCACAGCCGGTCCGCACCGCACGCGGCGACCAGTTCGTCCAGGGTGGCGGTCATGCCGCCCGGGCTGGCCACGTCGTGCCCGGCTGCCCAGACGTGGCAGGTGTCGAAGCACACGCCCAGCGCCGGGTGCCGGTCCACCGCGTCGAGGTACCCGCCGAGCTGCTCGACCCGGGCCGCGAGCGACCGCCCGCCGCCCGCGCTCGGCTCGACCAGCAGCCGTACCCCGCCGGCCGCGGCCTTGTCCAGCAGCGGCAGCAGCACCTCCCGGACCTGCCGCATGGCGGCCGGGTAGTGCTCCGCGTCGACCGCGCTGCCGGCGTGGAACACCACCCCGCCCGCGCCGATGGCCGCACCCCGGTCCAGCGCGTGGGCCAGGGTGTCCGCCGAGTGGGTCACCGTGGCCGGGGTCGGCGAGCCGAGGTTCACCAGCAGCGTGGCGTGGATGTACGCGGGGATGCCGCGCTCCGGTACGCCGGCCCGGAACGCCTCGTCCTGCCTGGGGTCACCGGGGGACAGCGCCCAGCCGCGCGGGTTGGAGACGTACACCTGCACCGCGCCGGCGCCGGCATTGTCCACATAGGACACGGCCTTCCCGAGTCCACCGGCCACGGCGGCGTGCGCGCCGATCCGGAGCGGGGTACCGGGCATGGGTCAGGGGGATACCCAGAGCTGGACCTGGCTACCGCTCTGCACCTGGGTACCGGCCGCCGGGTTCTGGTTGCGCACCTGACCGCCGAGGTTGAAGATCGGTACCCCGGTCAGCCCGGCCTGCTGCAGGATCTGGTTGGCCTGGTCCAGGCTGAGCCCCTGGTTGCTCACGTTCGGCACGGTCACCAGCGGCGGGCCGGTGCTCACCGTGAGGATGACGGTGGCGTTCTTCTCCACCCCGCTGCCGGGCGGCGGATCCTGGTCGATGACCGTGTTGGCCGGCTTGTCGCTCTGCTTCGGTTTCACCGCATACTGCAGGCCGAGCTGGGACAGCTGTGCCTCGGCCGCGTTGACGTCCTGGTTGGTCAGGTCGGGCACGGTGATCGGGGCCTTGCCCTTGCTCACCTTCAGCGTGACCTCGGTCTGCGGCGCGACGACCGTACCGGCGGGGGGATCGGTGGACACCACGTTGCCGGCCGGCATGTTGTCGTCGTACACGTCGACCCGCTTGGGGACCATCTTGATCGTGCCGAGGTCGGCGGCTGCCGCGTCGTAGGACTTGCCGGTCTCGTCGGGCAGCTGGTAGCGCTCGGGGCCGAGGGAGAGGGTCAGCGTGATCCGGCCACCCTTGAGGATCCGCTGGCTGGGACCGGGCGACTGGGCGAGGACGTTGTCCTTCGGCACCTTCTCGTCGTGCCGCCCCGAGTCGGTGGTGATGGTGAAGCCGAGCTGCGTCGCGACGACGAGCGCCTGCCCCTTGGTGCGGCCGACGAGGTTAGGCGCGGCGGTGTACCGGCCGATCCCGAACCACCAGCCGCCGACCACGACCACGAGCCCGAGTACCACCGCCGCGGCGGCGAACGCGTTGCGGCCCCGGGTGGTGCCCACGGTCGACCGGTACCAGCCGAGCAGGCCGCCCTCGCGGGGACGGCGGCGCCGGTGCGGGCCGGTGTGCGGGGCGGCGACGGGGAGCCGGGCCCAGGTCGGGCGTTCGACGGGCAGGTTCCGGGTGGGCGGCGAG
>DATEJJ010000184.1:0-11469 GCA_035278125.1 Rugosimonospora sp. | reverse complement strand
CAGTCGAGCAGCCCCCTGGCGAGGTCTGCGGCCTCGGCCAGCTCGCCCCGCGCGCGGTGGCAGGTGGCCAGGTTGAGCAGGACGTGGGGATACCAGTAGCCGCTGCCGGGCACGGTCAGCTCCCGGGCGGCCACCAGCTGGCCCCACGCCTGGTCGACCCGGCCGTCGGCCAGCAGCGCCTGGCTGAGGATGACCCTGGCGCCCACCTCGGTCCAGCGCGAGCCGACCTGTTCGGCGAGGTCGAGTGCCTGCCCGGCGGCGGCGACCGCGGCCCCGGTGCGGCCGGCCCCCAGATGTACCTCGGCCAGGATGCGCAGCGCTTCTGACCGGCCCTCCACGTAACCCAGCTCGACCATCCAGTCCAGCGGCCAGGCCAGTTCCTCGGCGGCGCGCTCCAGCTCACCACCCCAGCAGTGGGCCAGCGCGGTGTTCGCGGCGGCCCGTGATCGCAGGTGCCGCAGCCCCAGCTCGGCGGCGAGCGTTCCGGACTCGGTCAACCGCGCCACGCCGTCGGCCAGCCGGCCCCCGATGATCAGCGTGGTACCCAGGTTGATCAGCGTGGTTGCCTGGCCGGCTCGGTCCCCGTTCACGCGCAGCAGGGCCAGCGCGTCCTCGAAGTGGCGCGCCGACTCGACGTACTCCTGCATCTCGAACGCGACGGCGCCCAGCCCGATCAGGTTGCGCCCCGCGCCGGCCCCGTCGTGCAGGCTCCGGCACAGTGCGAGCGAGTCCAGGTAGCAGTCGCGGGACTCGTGGTACTGCCCGCGCTGGAAGAGCAGCCGTCCGAGGCCGCGCCGCAGCGCCGCTTCGGCCGCTCGCTCACCGGCGGTCCCAGCCGCGGTGACCGCGGCAGTGAACACGGTGACCCAGACTGCGTCGAGCCGTTGCCGGACCACGTACCCCAGCAGCGCGTCGACCAGCAGCCAGACCGGAACGGAAGGCCAGCCGGGGTTGTCCTCGTGTGCGGCGGCCACCATGTTCGCCGCCTCGGCGTTCAGCCAGTCCAGCGCCTCCCGCGGGCTGTCCCACCCGGGCGACCGGACCAGCGGTCCCGGGTCGGGCTTGGCCAGCCGGGGCTGGTCCGGGTACAGCAGCCGGCCGGCCGCGTCGGCGGAGTGCAGGTAGAAGTCGAACAGCCGGCGCCCGGCCGCCGCGCACTCCGCCACGCCGTCGTGCGAGAACGCCTTGCCGCGGGCGTACTCGCGGATCAGGTCGTGGAACTGGAACCGGCCGGGGCCGTGCGGCTGCACGAGGTTCGCGGTGACCAGCGCGCCGAGTACCCGCTGCGCCTCGCCCGGCCCCAGGCCGGCGAGGTTGGCCGCCGCGTACCCGTCGAAGTCCGCACCCGGTACCAGGCTCAGCACGCGGAACAGCCGGGCGGGCTCGGGCTTGAGCGCGTCGTATGACAGGTCGAAGGCCAGCCGTACCGCGGCCTGGTGATCTCCCTCGATGGACAGCGCGCTGATCCGGTCGTCGGCGCGCAACTGGTGTACGTACGCCGCGATCTTCTGGTCGGGCGTGGCGGCCAGATGGGAGGCGGCGATCCGCAGCGCGAGCGGCAGCATGCCACAGGCCGCGGCCAGCTCGCGCAGCGCGACCGGCTCGGTGGCGGCGCGCTGCGGGCCGAGGATCGCCGACAGCAGCACCTCGGCCTCGGCCGGGGTGACAGCGTCGACCGGCACCCGGTGCGCACCGTTGACCGCGGACAGCCCGTGCAGGCTGTCCCGGCTGGTCACGATCACCGCGCAGGTGGCGTTGCCGGGCAGCAGCGGGCGCACCTGGTCCGGCCCGGCCGCGTTGTCCAGCACCAGCAGCACCCGCCGCTGTGCCAGGGCAGAACGGAACAGCGCGCTCTGCTCGTCGGGGTCCAGCGGGATGCGTTCCGGGCCCACCCCGATCGCGCGCAGGAACCGGGGCAGCGCCTCGACCGGCCGCATCGGCGGGTTGGGCGAGTATCCCCGCAGGTTGACGAAGAGTTGGCCGTCCGGGAACCGGTCGCGTAGCTGGTGCGCGACGTGGACGGCCAGCTCGGTCTTGCCGATACCGGGAGGCCCGGACAGGGTGACCATCGCGACGCCGGTGCCGGCCGGCCCGGGCGTCGTGAGCAGCCGCGCCACCCGATCGACCAGATCGGACCGGCCGACGAAGCCGACCACCTCCGCCGGCAGCTGGAACGCCGGGATCCAGCTGTCGGCGGGCGGGGACTGGCGCCCGCCCGGTACCGGGCCGCCGGCAAGGATCTGCTGGTGCAGCTCGGTCAGCTCCGTGCACGGGCCGATACCAAGCTCCTCCCGCAGCACGTCGCTGACGTCGCGGAACGCGGCGAGCGCCTCGGCCTGGCGGTTGCCGCGGTACAGCGCGAGCATGAGCTGCCGCCACAGATGTTCGCGCAGCGGGTACTCGGCGATCAGGCTACGCAGCTCGGCGACCAGCTCGGCGCTGCGCCCGGCGGCGAGGTCGAGGTCGACCCGGCGCTCGACGGCCTGCAACCGCTCCTCGACCAGGTGCGTCACCTCATTGCGGTGCAATGCGTCGGAGCGTACGTCGGACAGCGGCTGGCCGCGCCACAGCGCGAGGGCGGCGCGCAGCTCCCGTGCCTCCCCGGCCGGGTCGCCGGCCGCTGCCCGGGCCCGGGCCACGTGTTGCCGGAACCGGTCGAGGTCCACCGCGCTGGCCGGCGCTTCGATCAGGTACCCGGCGAGTTCGGTCTTGATCATCCGCCCGGCCGGGCCGAGCGCGCCACGCAGCCGCCGGACGTACGTGTGCACCGCGTTGCGCGCGCCGGCCGGCGGCTCGTTGTCCCAGAGCCGGTCCACCAGTTCGTCCATCGGCACCACGCCGCCGCGCCGCAGCAGCAGGCTGCCCAGCAGGATGCGGGTCTTCGCGGCGCCCAGGACGACCGGGACCCCGTCGAGGGTGACGATGAGCGGGCCGAGCACTCCGAAGGCGACCTCGGGATCGTCGTCACCCGTCGGCATGGCGCCCCCATCCGGACCCCGCGGAACGTCCCAGCTGAGAATAGCTTGGCTTCTCGACGATTCTGGCGCTGGCCGCGGTGCCTTGGCGCGGACGGGCGGGCGGCCAGGGTCAGCGCGGGCGGACCGCGGTGACGATCACCCGGCGTATCAGGGCCATCCAGGCACGGCTGCGCAGCGCCTCGTCGCGCAGCCGGCGTACCGCGCCGTCGCTCCCGGGGTCGGTGGCGATCAACCGGCGGATCAGCGCGTACTGCCGCCGGTGCCAGTCCTCCCGCTCGGCCACCGTGATCCCGACGAAGCCGGCCCGGGCAAGCACCGCCGCGAAGTCCAGCCGGGCGAGCGCCTCGGGTAGCTGGTGCCGGCCCCACACGCGCGGCTCCCAGTTGATGATCACCAGTCGGCGGCCCGGATGCAGGATGCGGAAGACGTCAAGGGCGGCCTGGTCGAGATCCTCGGAGAAATGGAAGGAATCGACCGACATCACCCCGTGCGCGCTCTCGTCGCGCAGCCCGACCGCGCCGAAATCGCCGACCAGGAACGCGGGTCGGTGGGCCAGCCCGTAGCCGGTGACGCGGCGGCTGGCCTGGGTCACCGCGACCGCGGACAGGTCGACGCCCACCAGGCGGGCGCCGGTGGACCGGGCCACCCACATGCCCGGCCCGCCCCGTCCGCAGCCGAGGTCCACGATCACCTCATCGCCGGAGACCCGCAGCTCGGCGGCGACCTTCCGCAGGGCGCCCAGCGTCACGAAGGAGTACGGCTGCACCTCCGGTGGCATCGCCTGGTCCAGCGCCGCACGCATCAGCGCCGGCAGCCGGTCCGACTGCTCGTACGCCAGGAAAAGCTCGTCGAACCTCCTGGCGCGCTCCTCCTGGGAATCCGGCACCTGGACCACTTCTCCGTTTCTCGCGCCGTCCGCGATGCCTGCGCGCCACACACCGTGCGGCCGTTCCCACGGCGCCGGGTCCGCCCGATCACAGGCCGGCCGCCACGCCGCGATGGCCCCCGTTTGCCCTCCCACCGCGACGCGACCCGCGGACCGGACCGGAACAAGCTGACCCGGCGTCCGGGGACACGAGACATTTCTACGGGTACCGGCTGTCGTCTCGATGTCGCGTCGCTGACGCGAACGTCTATCGACACGACACAATCGGTCGAAGCGCGCGTAGCATCGCCAACCGGCAAGCGACCGACGTCGACCTCTTGGCGCCGTCGGGGTGCGCCGAACCCGGCCGTGACCGAGAGGGGCTGATGGATGGCGACAGACATGGCCGGGCCCCGCGGCCTGCTGCGGCACCACGCCGACTTCCGGCGGCTGTGGGTGGCCGGCGGCATCAGCCAGCTCGGCACCCAGGTCAGCATGCTGGCCCTGCCGCTGACCGCGGCGCAGACCCTGCACGCGAGCACGATGGGGGTGGCGCTGCTGTCCGCGGTGCAGACCGCGGCGTTCGTGGTGCTCGGCCTGCCCGCCGGGGCCTGGTCCGACCGGATGCGGCGACGCCCGGTGCTGGTCGCGGCGGACCTCGGGCGGGCCGCGGCGCTGGCCACAGTGCCGGCCGCGGCACTGCTCGGGGTGCTGCACATCTGGCAGCTGTACGCGGTGGCCCTGGTGTCCGGCGTCGGTACCATCTTCTTCGACGTCAACCAGCAGGCGTTCGTACCGCGGCTGGTCGGCCGGGAGCACCTGGTCGAGGCGAACGGGCGGCTGGAGACGAACCGCAGCGTCGCCGCGACCGCCGGCCCGTCCCTCGCCGGTCTGCTGGTACAGGCGCTGACCGCGCCCGTCGCGCTGGCCGCCGACACGCTCTCGTTCCTGTGGTCGGCCGGCTGGATCGCCGCGATCCGCGCGGAGGAGCAACCGCCGACCGGGGTGGCCGGCGAACCGCTGCACGTCCGGATCGGCGCAGGGCTGCGGTTCGTCCTCGGTGACCCGCTGCTGCGGGCGATCGTGTCGTGCGGCGCCACCGCGATGCTGTGCTTCGGCGCACAGGCCGCGATCGAGGTGCTGTTCCTGCTGCGGGTGGTCGGCCTGCCGCCGGGTGGGATCGGGCTGCTGTTCAGCGCGGGCAGCGTGGGTACGATCCTGGGCGCGCTGTGCGCCGCCCCGCTGACCCGCCGGATCGGCCGGGGTACGGCGCTGGTGAGCTACGTGGTGGTGGCCGGTATCGGCGGGCTGCTGATACCGCTGACCGCGCCCGGATGGCGGGTGGCGCTGTTCGCCGTGGGGACCGCGGTCGGCGGGTTCTGCCTGGTGGCCTACAACGTCGTACAGGTCAGCATGCGCCAGGCCCGGTGCCCGGACCACCTGCTCGGCCGGATGAGCGCCACGATGCGTACGATCATGTTGGGCGTGACGCCGCTCGGCGCCATTCTCGGCGGAGCACTCGGCACCTGGTTGGGGCTGCGCGCGACGCTGTGGTGCTGCGCGGTCGGGGTGCTGCTGTCCAGCCTGTGGTTGCTCGGTTCGCCGCTGCGCGATCCCGACGACATTCCGGCACGCTAATTCGGCGGTCAGCTACGCGCATGGTCGCCCGGCTGATACAGTGGCGTCGATGGGCCGGCATCCTCCCCCGTGGATGCCGGCCCGTACCGTCGGAACGCCCAGGACAGGGGAGTGTTCCGGTTGGCCTCGCTGACCCAGCGCGCCACGCGGCTCCAGCGCCAGGGCGTCGCACACGCTCCGGCCAAGGCGAAGATCGAGACCGAACTGGCTGCTTTGATGACGCATCGCGCCGCGGCGCTGCACGACCGCGGGCTGCCGGCGGGCGAGGCGTCGAACATGGCCAAGTATGCCGCGGCGGAAGCCGCGGTCGACGCCGCGATCCAGATCCACGGCGGCAACGGCGTGTCGGCCGAGTTCGGGCTGCTTCCCTATTGGGGGCGACCGTTCTCACATCGCGGTTGAACGTCAGCGCCGAGAGTCACGCGACCAACCGTTTGCCAACAACTTCCCCAACCGGCAATACGCCGGGGGTCATGGCAGACATGGCCACCATGGCGACGCCCGACCACACCCGAGTGCGATGCCGGAGGCATCTATTGCCAACGATGTCAGCGGTACGTACAGTGCCAGGATCCTTCCCCTGAAGGCCGCGCGGGTCAGTGCGGGCAGCGCGACGGAGTTGTCATGTATCTTGCCCGGCATTTTGGTCATGTACCGTGTCCTGCGGACGATGACACTCGGTGTGGGCCGCTTGTCGGAGGCGGAGCGCCGCAACCGTGGGCGCGACGGATTGAACTGGGCGTTCGAGCACCTCGTCAACATCAGAATCACCGAGACGCCGGAGTTGCGCGCCGCGCGCATTGGAACCCTGACCGACACCTGGTTGCTGCAGATCATGTCAATCCTGTGGGGCCAGGTCGTTGGCTGGTTCACCCTCGTCATCACGGCACAACCGTGGGCGCTTGGATGGATCATCGTTGATGCGATGCTGCAGGTGCGCCGGGCCCGGCTGAAGGTGCGTTGCGGCCAAGCGATGGTGGCAGGTGTCCGTCCGCCCTACCGCCCGATGGTCCTCACGAACATCGCGTGGTTTGCCGTCATGGCTATTGGTGACTTCGGTTCACTCCATACCGGGGACGTCCGGCTGCTCGTCCTGGCCGGGTTTCTCCCCATCGGCTTCATGGGGTACATCGCTTCACGCTACGCTGCGCTGCCTCGCACGGCCGCGTGCCTCCTATATATGTTAGGGGCCGCCCAGGTAGCCGGTTTCCTGGGCACGCCGACACTGCTGTACGTGGCGCTGTTGAGTCCGGCTGCGCCGTTTGCTTTCCACATGCTCATGCTCCAGAGTCACACGATCCTCATGGATGCCCTCGTGGCTAAGGAGACACACTTCCGTATGTCGATGCATGACCCGCTGACCGGACTACCTAACCGCTTGTTGCTGCGCGAGCGGATGAGCGCGCTTCTCGACGAGATGGCTGTCAGCCGCCAGACGAGCGGCTTCGCCGTGCTATGCCTAGACCTGGACGGATTCAAGCCGGTCAACGACCGCTACGGCCACGCCGGCGGCGATTGGCTGCTGAAGAGCGTGGCCGAGCGGATGCGCATGGCCGTACGGGCACAAGATCTCGTCTGTCGTGTTGGTGGCGACGAGTTCGTCGTCCTGCTACCCGGTGCCAACCACGGGACCGCCGTCATAGTCGCGGAGCGCCTGATTGAGAGTTGCAGCGAACCTCACGACCTCGACGGGGTGGCCCTCGCACGAATCGGACTCAGCGTCGGCATCGCCTTGGCCCCGATCCACGGCCGCCACACTGACGAACTCCTCGCCCACGCCGATGCGGCACTGTATACGTCGAAGCGGCGCGCCAAGGGGACGTGGACCTTCCACCCTGTGCCGGGGTAGCCCGCCGCGTCCTGTGGACTCCATACTCCCCGGCCGCCACCGCAGCGCCGGGGAGGCGGCGATCGCCGGTTCACCGCCCCGGACGCCCTGCACCACACGCGCCGCCACCGGTCGGGACACCACCATCGACGACGCACTGGCCGCGATCCTGCTCACCGGCCGGCACGACCCGCCGTACGCCGACACCACCAGGCGGGCGGCGGCACCCCGGACCGTACGGACGACCCGTCCAGCCGCCCCGCCACCGCCCTACGCGGGAACCAGCAGGCGCGCCGGACCGCCGAGCGCGAGCGGCCCCCGGCAACCGCCATCGGACTGGCAGACTCGCCGGCATGACAACGTCGCGCGTACCCGAGCAGCGGGTGCTGTACGTGGTGGAGATGACGGTCGGGTTCACCTCGCTCGCCCAGGCACGCGAGCAGGCGCCGCAGGAGTTGGCCGAACACCTGCGCCGCAGCACGCAGTTGCACGAGCGGGGCGAGGTGCTGCTGGCCGGGGCGTTCCTGGCGCCGGAGCCCGGCGACGAGCACCTGCACACGATGGCGATCTGCACCAGCCAGGACGCCGCGGACCGGTTCGTGGCCGGCGACCCCTTCGTCCGCAGCGGGCACGTCACCGGCCACCGGATCCGGCCGTGGGCCAACATGTTCGCCCGCTGACGACCCCTTCCGCGTACCCGGGTGCCGCAGCGCCTGGCCGCGACGGCGCCGCCGTGTGGTCCCCAGTGAGCCAGCTGGCCGCCGGGGTGCCGCTGCGGTTGAACACGCCTGCTCCGGTCAACTGCGTGGTGGCGGGGCGGGCGCCGTGCCCGGCGACCGCTCCGGCGCTGGGGTCCGGTCGTCGGCGTGGTAAATGTCCACAGCGGACGGTGGTTGCCCATCGGCGACCCGGTGTGGCGTGGTGGCGGGGTGGCGCGGATACCGGTAGCGCAGGGCGATGGCGGCGAGGGCGACAGCCCAGATGGTGGCGAGGGTGATCAGCAGGCCGTGGGCGTAGTTGAGGGGTAGGGCGGACGGGTTGTCGGCGATGCGGCCGTACCCGAGCACGAACGGCACGGCGATGAGGGTGAGCGACGCCGTGGCGATGAGCGCGGCCTGCACGATCGCCCGGGCCCGGGCGGGTACCCGCCGGTGCACGAGGATCCCGGCGGCCAGGAACACCGGCAGCAGCAGCCCGTCGTGCAGGACCAGGACGGTGAGCAGGAAGGCACCGTTGCTGGCGTGGATGTCCGGGGAGCGCAGCCCTGTCCAGACGGCGTAGCCCATCGCGGCCAGGCCGAGGGCGGCGAGGGTGAGGCGGATGGTTTTCACCGGTGCTCCACGGTGATCGCGGCGACCCATTTGGTCTGCATGACGCCGGGCCGGTTGGGGGCGATCAGCCGGCACGGGTAGCCGTGGTCGAGGGCGAGGGGTTGCCCGTGGAGTTTGAGGGCGAGCAGGGTCAGCGGGTCGCGGGCGTGGGGTGGGGCCAGGACGGAGGCGCGGTACGGGCCGCCGCGTTGCAGGGATTCCACGAGTACCTGCGCGTCGCCGTCGGGGACGCCGACGAGGGCGGTGAGGTCGGCGATGCGTACGCCGGTCCACAGGGCGTCGGCGCTCCAGCCTTCGACGCAGGTGATGGGGAGCGACACGGTGTGTTGGGGTAGGGCGGTGAGGTCGGCGAGGGTGAGTTGGCGGGTGCCGGTGGGGCCGGTCAGGTGGAGCCGGTAGGTGGGGTCGGTGGCCAGGTGGGTGATGCCGGTGGCGGCGGCGGAGGCGTTGACGGGCAGGTGTTGCGGGCCGAGGGTGGGGCGGCGCGGCCCGAGTACCGATATCGGGGCCAGCGCGGGGATGGTTTCGCCGGCGGTGGCCAGGGTGATGACGCCGGCGGTGGCGGCCACGGTGGTGAGTAGGCCGCGCCGGGACAGGCCGCCGGTGGCGGGCGGGTCGACGGGTGCGCCTCGGGACAGGCCGGCGCGGATCGCGGGCAGTTGGACGGCGATGTGGACGAGCAGGGCGCCGATGGCCAGCCACGCGGTGACGTAGTGGGAGATGGTGAAGAAGAACGGCATCGCGGTGTACCAGCGCGACACGTTGAGGACGCCGGTGACCAGTTGGAACAGGGCGGCGGCGACGAGTACCGCGACGGAGCCGCGTTCGGCGGCGTGCAGCAGGGTGCGGGCGGGTGGCCAGGTGAACAGCCGTGGGTACACCGACCAGAGTTTGGCGCCCAGCAGTGGGATGGTGGCCAGGCCCGTGGCCACGTGCACGCCTTGGGTGAGGCGGTAGAGCCAGACGGGGCGGGACGGCCACCAGAACCAGCCTGGTGGGTGTTGGATGTAGTGGCTGACCAGCCCGGTGAGGAAGCACACGCCGAACGCGATGCCCAGCCACAGTCCCAGCTGGGCAGTCAGCTTCTGCGAGCGCAGCGGCGAGTGGAAGGCGCCCGGCCGCAACGGCCCCCGCCGCAGGACGCGGGGTGGTGCGGGCAGTGTCCGGGTCAGGACCGCGGCGGCCCGTCTTATGTGGACGCTCAGGTGGGGGAGAGGCGGGCGAACCACCGGTGTGCCTCCGTCCAGGATTCGAGCAGGGTCATCGCCGCCTGCTGGGTGAGGGCGGTGAGGTCGTCGGCGGCGACCGCGGCCCAGGGGAAGGGGTGGCTGTGTACGCCGTCGTGGTGCAGGGTGACGGGGCCGTGCCAGCTGCCGGTGCCGGGCGGGTCGAGTTCGACGAGGATGTCGCCGCCGGGGGCGAGCAGGCGGGTGCAGTGGTGCAGTAGCCGGGTGGGGTTGCCGCCGATGCCGATGTTCCCGTCGGCGAGCAGGACGTGCCGCCATGCGTCCCGGTCGGCGAGGGTGAAGACGTCGGCGTGGCGGGCGGGAGCGCCGCGCCGGCGGGTCAGGGCGATCGCGTGTGGGCTGATGTCGATACCCAGCGCCGCCCGGCCCGCATGGGTCAGGGCAGCGGTCAGCCGACCGGGCCCGCACCCCACATCGAGGGTAGGCCCGGCGCAGCGGGCCAGCAGGCTGTGGTCGCCGGGGTGCAGGCCGCCGCACCACCGGTGCAGCGGCAGCCGCCGCGGTCGGCGGGTACCGGTCGGGTCGTGCAGGTGCACCACGGCTGCCCGGCCGGCTGCGGCGGCGCGCAGCGCGGCCTCGTAGTGCGCCAGCACCGGTCTGCGTGCGGAGAGCAGGGTCATCGGGTACCGGCCGGGGCGAGGTGGGCGCGTACCGCGTGGGTGAACGCACCCGGTGCGCAGGTGGCGGCGACGGTGAGGGCGTCGGCGGCGGTGTCCACGTCGCGGAGCACCGGCCCGTACCCCAGCCGCAGCCCACGCGCGCGCAGCGCGTCAACCGTCCACTGTGCAGTGTGGGGTGTGGACATCGGCACCGGGCGCAGCGCGTCGGCGTGGTGCGGGTCGCGTAGTGCCAGGGCCCACCAGCCGCCGTCCTCGGCGGGTGCCAGTACCGCGTCCGCCTCCCGCAGCCCGGCCGCGACCTCGTCCAGCAGGGCGGGGGTCAGGTGCGGGGTGTCCATGCCGACCAGCAGGGAGCCGACCCGGGGCAGGGCGGTGTCGGTGAAGCCGTTGGCCAGCCGGTGCGCCAGCCCGTCCCCGCGCTGCGTGACGGTGAGCCAGCCACGCGGTACCGGGTACCGTCCAGAAAGGACAACGGTGTGCCGCACGGCCGGGGTGGCGCCGGCGGCGGTGAGGGTGTCGGACAGGGCGGCGGCGGCGATGTCGGCGGCCTGCTGCGGGGTGCAGGGTGGGCACAGCCGGGTCTTCACCCGTCCGGGTTCGGGTGCCTTCGCGATCACCAGCAGTTGGACGGGTGTCATGAGGCCAGAATCCGGCTCATGTCGGCGACGGTGCGCAGGGTGCCCCGCACGGTGCCGGTCACCTTGGACCTGCCACCGGCGGTGCGGGGTGCGTAGTCCACGTCGACCTCGTGGATGCGCCACCCGGCGCGGGCGGCCTTGACCATCATTTCCAGGGGGTAGCCGAAGCGCCGGTCGGTCAGGCTCAGGCTCAGCAGGGCGCGACGCCGGGCGGCGCGCATCGGGCCCAGGTCGTGGACCGGGATGCCGGCGCGGCGGCGCAGCCGGCCGGCCACGAACGCGTTGCCCAGCCGTGCGTGGAGCGGCCAGGCGGCCCGGGTGGTG
>DATEJJ010000183.1:0-4292 GCA_035278125.1 Rugosimonospora sp. | reverse complement strand
GTCGTGGCCCGGGCCACCGCCGGCGAGGAGGCGGCGACCGAGGTCTGGCGGGAGGCGGTGGACGTCCTCGCCGACGGCCTGGTCACCGGGCTCACCCTGTTCGACCCGCGGCTCATCGTCGTGGGCGGCGGGCTGGCCGAGGCCGGCGAGGCGCTGCTGGCTCCGCTGCGCGCGGCCATCGCCGGCAAGCTCACCTTCCAGCGGATGCCCGAGATGGTACGCGCGCAGCTTGGCGACGAGGCCGGTTGCCTGGGTGCCGGGCTGCTCGCACTGTCCCTTGTGGATAGCCGGTGACCCGGGTCTCGGGCCGGATCGTCACGCCCGACCGGGTGCTGGAGCGCGGCGAGATCGTGCTCGACGGGGACCGCATCGCCGCCGTCACCGACGGTACCGTCCACGATGGACACTGGATCGTCCCCGGGTTCGTCGACATCCACGTGCACGGCGGCGGCGGGTACACGTTCACCACCGGCGACCCGGAGCAGGCGCGCGAGGCGGCCCGGTTCCACCTCGGGTACGGCACCACCACGCTGCTCGCCGGCCTGGTCTCCTCCCCCTTCGAGCTGATGCACGACGCGACCAAGGCGTACGCCCCGCTGGTGGCCGAGGGCGTGCTCGGCGGCATCCACTTCGAGGGGCCGTACCTGTCCGTCGCCCGGTGCGGCGCGCAGAACCCGGCGTACCTGCGTGACCCGTCCCGCGACGAACTCGACGCGCTGATCGGGGCCGGGGCGGGTGCGATCCGCATGATGACCCTCGCACCCGAGCTGCCCGGCGCGATCGACGCGATCCAGTTGCTGGTACGCCACGGGATCACGGCCGCCCTCGGGCACACCGACGCGAGCTACGAGCAGACCCTCGCCGGGGTGGCGGCCGGCGCGAGCGTGGGTACCCACCTCTTCAACGGGATGCCGCCGCCGCACCACCGCCGCCCGGGGCCGGTCTTCGCCCTGCTCGGATCGTCCACTGTGGTCTGCGAGTTCGTGGCCGACGGGCACCACCTGCACGACGGTACGCTCGCGTTCGCCACCTCGGTCGCCGGCCCGGACCGCACCGCGCTGGTGACCGACGCCATCTCCGCCACCGGATTCGCGGACGGCACGTACGACCTGGGCGGGCAGGCGATCGTGGTGGCGGGCGGGCTGGCCCGGCTGGCCGCCGGCGGCTCGATCGCGGGCAGCACGCTGACGATGGACGCCGCACTGCGCCGGGTACTCGGGCTCGGGATGTCCATTGTGGACGCATGCCGTGCGGCGGCCACGACGCCGGCCAGGGCCATCGGCCGCACCGACATCGGCGCGATCGCCCCCGGCCGCCGCGCCGACCTGGTCGAGCTGTCCGAGGACTTCCAGGTGCTACGGGTGATGCGCGGCGGCCACTGGCTCTAGCGGCTGCTCCACCGCCGGACGGTCCCAGCCGGTCCCGTGCAGCCGGCGGCCCAGCGGTACCTCGTCCCACGGGATCCGCCGGAGTACCCGGTCCAGCAGCAGCCCGAGCAGCAGCCCCGCCACCGTGTCCGTCACCCAGTGGAAGCCGAGGTACACGCTGGTGACGCAGAGCACGGCGGGCGGCCCGACCCGTACCAGCAGCCGCCACCCGGCCGGCAGCCACGGCGCCAGCAGCAGGGCGAGCACCCCGTACCAGACGATCGCGTTGGTCAGGTGGCCCGACGGGTACGACACGCCCCCGCTGCCGAAGCGCTCCGGGTGCGCCAGGGTCGCGTGCGGGGCGGCCCGGTCGGTCCACGCCTTGAGGGCCGTCAGCGTGACGAAGGTGAGCACGAAGGCCACCGCCACCGGCAGCACCGGGCGTACCGAGCGCCGCCGCCAGGCCACGACCAGGCTGACCACCAGCGCCGGCCAGGTCACCAGCCAGCTCTGGCCGAGCAGGAAGCCCGCCCGGGCCACCCAGTACAGCGGGCGCGGCAGGTGCCCGTCGCACCACCGGTACACCGACACGTCCCAGCCCAGGAAGGCGCCGGCCGCGACGGCCAGCGTGAGGGCCACGAAACCGGCCACCAGCAGCGCGTCGGGCCACCAGCCGGCCGGCCGGACCGGGCGCAGTCGGACCACGCGACAACAGTAGTAGGTACCACCTGAGATCATTGGCGGCGTGCGCATCACGTCCGCGTTCTTCGACCCGGGGCTGCTCGACCTGCCCTGGGCCATCCCGCTGGAGGACTGGCCGGCCGACCGGCTGGTCGCCCTGCCCCAGGGCATCTCGCGGCACGTGGTGCGCTTCGTCAAGATGGCCGGCGCGGTGTACGCGGTCAAGGAGACCGTCGAGCGGATCGCGCAGCGCGAGTACGACCTGCTGCGCGCGCTGGAGCGGATCGGCGCGCCGAGCGTCGAGGCGGTGGCCATCGCGGCCGACCGGACCGACCCGGACGGTGAGCCGCTGGAGCCGGTACTGATCACCCGGCACCTGCAGTTCTCGCTGCCGTACCGGGCGCTGTTCTCGCACACGCTGCGCCCGGACACCATGAACCGGCTGCTCGACGCGCAGGCCGCCCTGCTGGTACGGCTGCACCTGTCCGGCTTCTTCTGGGGCGACGTGTCCCTGTCCAACACCCTGTTCCGCCGGGACGCGGGCGCGTTCGCCGCCTACCTGGTGGACGCGGAGACCGGCGCGCTGCACCCGAAGCTGTCCAACGGCCAGCGCGACGAGGATCTGGAGATCGCCCGGGTGAACCTCTTCGGCGAGATGCTCGACCTGGAGGCTGCCGGCTCGCTGCACCCGTCGATCGACCCGGAGCAGGTGGCCGACGACGTGGTACGCCGGTACCGGTCGCTGTGGCACGAGCTGACCTACGAGCAGCAGGTACCGGGCGGGCGCGAGGTACGCCACCACGTGGAGAAGCGCATCCGGCGGCTGAACGAGCTGGGCTTCGACGCCGGCGAACTGCAGCTGTCGGCGGTCGACGGGGGCGAGGTCTACCTGGTCCGGCCGAAGGTGGTGGACGCCGGCCACCACACCCGCCGGCTGCTCCGCCTGACCGGCCTGGACGCGGAGGAGAACCAGGCCCGCAAGCTGCTCAACGACCTCGACACGTACCGCGCCGAGACCGACCTGGACGACGAGCAGCAGGCGGCGCACCGCTGGCTGACCGAGGTGTTCGAGCCGGTGGTCCGGGCGGTACCCGCCGAGCTGCGCGGCAAGCTGGAGCCGACCGAGCTGTTCGTGCAGGTGATCGAGCACCGGTGGCGGCTGTCCGAACAGAGCGGGCGGGACGTCGGGCTGGCCCCGGCGGTCCAGTCGTACCTCGCCGACGTGCTCACGCACCGGCCGGACGAGCAGGCGGTTCTGGGGTACGCCGTGGCGGAGCTGCCGAACTGACCCCGTCCGTACCGGACGCCGCGTCGGCCAGCAGCCGGCCCAGCCCGTCCCGGGTGGCGACCACCACCAGCCGGTCGTCGCCGACCAGCGGGCGCGCGGGCTTGGGCCGCCACTTGATCCCCCACGCGGTACCCGCCGGGAACAGGCCCACCACGCGGGCGTGGCCGGGCTGCTGCGCCCCCGCCACGGTCGCGCCGTCCAGCGCCGAGCCGGGCTCGACCCGTACCTCCGTGATCAGCAGCACCTGGCGGTTGACGGGGATGGTGCCGATCACCTCGCGCTCCAGCATGGCCGAGGCGAACGCCGGCGCGGCGAGGAACGACACGCTGTTCGAGTCGGTGATGCCGAACGCGCGCCGGGCCCGCTCCGCGAAGTCGCCGTCGAACAGCCGCAGGATCACCCGGATGTCCGGGTTCACCCCGCGGGCGTGCAGCGCCGCCTCCAGGTTCACCACGTCGTCGGTGGACAGCACGACCAGCGCCCGGGCCGTGTGCACCGACGCCTCGCGCAGCGTCTCCTCCCGGCCCGCGTCCCCGATGACCAGCGGGATGTCCAGGTCACGGGCGAGCTGTGCCCCGCGTGCCGTCTCCGCCTTGTCGATGGCGACCACGGGTACACCCAGGGCGCGCAGTTGCTGGATGACGCGGGTACCCACGTTTCCCAATCCGACGACGACCACGTGTTCGGCGACGGGCCGGCGGAGCCTGCCCAGCGCGAGCGCCAGCCGCGCGTTGACGACGGCCTCGACCACCGCGGCGGTGACGACCGGCACCACCGCGACCCCGGCCAGCGCGAGCACCACCTCCAGCACCTTCTCCGGCCACGGCAGCGTCGGGTCGGCGTTCGCGCCGCCGACGAGGTTGAGCACCGCGACGTAGGCGGCGTTCCAGATGGTGAGATGCTGGTCCGCGACGGCCAGCAGCAGCGTCCCGACGACCAGCACCACCAGCAGGGCC
>DATEJJ010000182.1:0-10732 GCA_035278125.1 Rugosimonospora sp. | reverse complement strand
GCCGGGGCGGCGGTACGGCCGGTGGCCGGCACCTGCGCCACGATCAGCTCGCCCACGTGCTCGGCCAGGTCCTCCCGGGCGGTGTGGGGCAGGCCCGAGTCGCTGACCAGGACGTGCGCCTCGGACAGGCGGGCGATGGTGGCGATCCCGATCATGTCCCACTTGGTGTGGTCGGCGAGTACGACCAGGTGCCGGGCCGAGGCGACCAGCGCCCGGTTGGTGTCCGCCTCGGACAGGTTGGGCGTGGTGAAGCCGGCGCGCACGCTCATCCCGTGCACGCCGAGGAAGAGCACGTCCAGGTTGAGCCGGGCGGCGGCGTCCTGCGCCACCGGGCCGACCAGCGCGTCCGAGGGGGTACGGGTGCCGCCGGTGAGCACCACCGTCTGGTCGGGCCGGCCGTGGTGGTAGAACACGTCGGCCACGGGTACCGAGTTGGTCACGACGGTCAGCTCGGGTACGTCCACGATCTCGTGGGCCAGCGCCGCGGTGGTGGTACCGGCCGAGATGCCGACCGCGCTGCCCGACTTCACCAGGGCGGCCGCGGCGCGTGCGATGGCGGTCTTCTCGACCTGCTGCTGCTCCGCCTTTGCCGCGTAGCCCGGCTCGTCGGTGGTGCCGTCGACCGCCACCGCGCCGCCGTGCACCTTCGCGACCAGTCCCCGCTCGGCCAGCACCTCGATGTCCCGGCGCACCGTCATGTCGGACACGCCGAGCACGCGGACCAGGTCCGCCACCCGCGCGCCGCCATGCCTGCGCACGCGGTCGAGAATCGACGCCTGTCTTTGCTGTGCGAGCACCCGGCCTCCTCGGTGTGATGTGCCCCGCTGGCGCACACCAATCCTGCCCCCGATTCCCTCAGAATTCAACAGTTTCCAACACTGCCAACGTGGACGTCACAGAGCCGGGTGCCCACGCGGGTACCATTCCGGCTATGAACCGGCCCCGCGCGACCGGTAAACGCCAGGGCGGCGCCGCGAGATCCGCGCCGCGCGACCGCCCTTCCCATACCGTGCCGGCGCCCGGCCGCCGGCCAGGTCCGTTCGCCCGCGGGCTGGCCCGGGTCGTGGTCCGGGTGGCCGATGGCCTCACCCGCGCGGTCACCCGCCTGCTGGGCACGAGCGCCAGCGCCGGTCGCGAGTCGATCAGCGAGGCCGAGCTGCGCGACCTGGTCGCGGCGAACACGCTGCTGGACGGGGAGGAGCGGCGGATCATCGACGGCGCGCTGGCGGTCGCCGCCCGGCACGTCCGCGAGGTGATGGTGCCGCGCACCGAGGTGCTGTTCCTGGACGCTGCGCTGCCGCTGCCCGAGGCGGTCGCGCTGACCAGCGTCGCGCGGCACTCCCGCTTCCCCGTCATCGACGGCTCGCACGATGACGTGATCGGCTTCGTGCACCTGCGCGACCTGCTGATCCGCCCGGCCGCCGACGCCACGGCCACCGTCGGCGAGCTGGCCCGCGAGGTGCGCCGGCTGCCGGCGAGCAAGCGGGTGCTGGCGGCGCTGTCGGAGATGCGGCGGGAGGGGCAGCACCTGGCCGTGGTCATCGACGAATACGGGGGTACGGCCGGCATCGTGACCTTGGAGGACCTGATCGAGGAGCTGGTCGGGGAGATCCACGACGAGTACGACCCGGCACCCGACCCGGAGCCGGCCGACGGAGCCCGACCGTCCGAGGTGGACGGTCTGCTGAACCTGGGCGACTTCGCCGAGGTGATGGGCTTCGCGCTGCCGGCCGGCCCGTACGAGACGCTGGGCGGGTACGTGATGGCGCGGCTGGGCCGGCTGCCGGCCGTGGGTGACGAGGTACGGCTGGACGGCTGGCGGCTGTCCGTGGTCGCGCTGGAGGGCCGGCGGGTGGCCCGGGTGGCGGTGACCCCGCTGCTCCCCGCGCCGCTGGCGCTGCCCGAACCGGTGGAGGCGGTACCGCGCGAGCGTCAGCTGCTGCCCGGCGGCGCGTAGCTCACCGGCATGGTGGCCCAGCTCGCCGTGTCCCGGGACACCGCCGGCTGCCCGCCCAGCTCGATGTACCCGCCGGGCACCGCGTACACCGGGCCGGTGGGGCCGCCCTGCCCGCTCCCGGTGACGCGGAACGTGGTACCCCCGTCGGTGCTCTCCAGGTACATGATGGTCGGGCTGCTCGCCAGCCATGCCAGCAGCGAGCCGTCCGGCCGTACCACCAGCCCGAACGGGGCACCCACCGGTACCGGCTGGGGCCAGGGCAGCTGCCCGCCGTGCCGGTGCCAGGTGTGCCCGCCGTCCGCCGTCCAGAACAGCGCGAAGTCCTCGTCCGCCAGCCGCACCAGCAGGTACGCGTCGGTGCCGTTGTAGCTGGCGAAGACCGGCTGGTCGAAGCTGGACAGCTGGATCGCGGGCAGGCCCAGGGACCGGGTGGTCCAGCTGCGCCCCGCGTCCCGGCTGACCGACACCGCGAGCTGGTTGGCGACCAGGCCGGTGACCCAGATGCCGCGCGCCGGGAGCAGGTTGTCCACCACGCTCGGCTGCACCAGCGGCGGCTGCGCGGCCAGCTCCAGTACCCGCCCCGTGTTGGCCTGTACCGCCTGCAGCTCGCCGTACCGGCTCATCTGCACCACCCGGTCGGCCGTGGTCACCGGCGGCGTCTTCGACTGCGCCGGCGGCCCGTCCTTGCTCTTGTTCACATCCACCTGGTACGACTGCCACTGGTCGCCGTCGGTGAGCCCGCTGACCAGGACCGAGGTGTCCGACAGCGCGGTCAGCGCGACCGAGTCCAGCCACGAGGTGCTCTTGCTGCGCAGCAGGTGCTCGCCGACCGGCCGGTTGGTGCCCTGCCCGGACAGCCGGAACAGCTCCAGGCTGCAGTTGTCGCCGGCGCACACGTCGGCGAGCACGAACATGTGGTTGAGGTCGACGCCGGCCGCGGCGGTCAGGTCGACCTGGAGCGGCACGCTGCTCCCGCTGGGCAGGGGCGTCGGGGTGGGCTGGTGGTCCTCCTGGGACACCCAGCCGTTGACCGTGGTCTGGTGCAGGTCGGCGACCACCCCGGCCGGGACCAGGATTCCCATGATCAGCGCGACCGAGCCCAGCGTGGCCAGCCGGGTGCGCGCCCGCCGCCAGCGCGCCCGCTTGGCCACCTGGCGGAACCCGGGGAGCATGACCGCCGCCTCGACCTCGCTGCGCAGCCGGGCGAAGTCGATGCGCCGCTCCTCGGGCGGGGGGTCCGGTGGCCGGTCAGCCATGGGGTGCTTCCCGTACCGGGCGCATCTCGCGCGGTGGTGCCGGTGGCGGCTGCGGCGCCGGAGCCGGGTCGGGCGCGCCGTCGTCGGCGTGCTCGCTCAGCATGGCGGCGAGCATGGTACGGCCCCGGGACAGGCGCGCCTTGATCGTGCCGACCGGTACCCCGAGCGCCTCGGCCACCTCGTACACCGACATGTCCGCGATGTGGTGCAGCACGATCGCCTCGCGGGTCGCCCGGGACAGCTGCTGCAGCGCGTTGACCAGGGCCACCCGGTTCGGGTCGGCGCCCGGCACGCTGTCCGCCTGCCGGGATACCCGCCCGGTGCGCACCAGCAGGTCGAACAGGCGCTTGCGGCGCCACCGGGTGCGAGCCAGGTTCACCGCGACGGTACGCAGCCACGCCTCCGGGTCGGCCACGTCGAGGAACGCCTTCGGCCGGGACAGCGCCCGCACGTACGCCTCCTGGACGAGATCCTGGGCCTCGGCGAAGTCCGCGGTCAGCGCGTAGAGCGCGGCCACCAGCCGGCGGTAGTACGCCTCGTATGCCTGGCGGACCGCCTCGCGCGCCTCCAGCTCATAGGACAACTCGCACCCCCGGCCCAGGTATCCGGCTACCGTCATGATGACCGACCGTTGGCGGGGCCGCCAGGTTGCACCCCGGTCACCGGCGGCTGCGACAATGGCGCCCATGCCAGTCGAGGTCGCCGAACCCGGACGCGCCCGCGTTCTGTCGGGTATCCAACCCACCGCAGACTCGTTCCACCTGGGCAACTACCTGGGTGCGGTGCGCAACTGGGTGGCGTTGCAGGAGACCCACGACGCGTTCTACTGCGTGGTCGACCTGCACGCGATCACGGCCGGGCACGACCCGGCGCTGCTGCGCCAGCGCACCCGGGTCAGCGCCGCCCAGCTGCTCGCGCTCGGGCTCGACCCGGAGCGGTGCACCCTGTTCGTGCAGTCGCACGTGCCCGAGCACGCGCAGCTGGCCTGGGTACTGGGCTGCATCACCGGGTTCGGCGAGGCCAGCCGGATGACCCAGTTCAAGGACAAGTCCAGCAGGCAGGGGGCGGAGCGGGCCAGCGTGGGCCTGTTCACGTACCCGGTCCTGCAAGCCGCGGACATCCTGCTGTACCAGGCGGACGCGGTACCGGTGGGCGAGGACCAGCGCCAGCACCTGGAGCTGACCCGCGACCTGGCGCAGCGCTTCAACACCCTGTACGGGCCCACCTTCACCGTGCCCGAGCCGTACATCCTGCGGGAGACCGCCAAGATCACTGACCTGCAGGACCCGACCGCGAAGATGTCCAAGTCCTCCTCGTCCCCGGCCGGCATCGTGGACCTGCTGGAGGAGCCGGCGAAGTCGGCCAAGAAGATCAAGTCGGCGGTCACCGACACCGGACGCGAGATCCTCTTCGACCCGGCCGGGAAGCCGGGCGTGTCCAACCTGCTCACCATCTACTCGGCGCTGTCCGGGCGCGCCATCGAGGACCTGACCGCCGGGTACGCCGGGCGCGGGTACGGGGACCTCAAGAAGGACCTGGCCGAGGTGGTCACCGGGTTCGTCCAGCCGATCCAGGAGCGCACCAGGCTGTACCTCGACGATCCGGCACAGCTGGACAAGCTGCTCGCGATCGGCGCGGAGAAGGCCCGTTCCGTCTCGGCTGTCACGCTGCGTAAGGTGTACGAGCGGGTCGGCTTCCTGGCGCCGGCGGCCGGCGAGTAGCCACGGCCCGGCCCCCGGGCGGATGGCGGCCGACCGGCCTTCGAGCACAGAGGAGCGGCAGTTGGATGCGACGACGGTCCGCGGCCGGGAACGGTCCCAGCCGCTGCCGCCCGCGGGAGCGCAGCCGGAGCCGGTCTTTGGCGGGGGCGAGCACCCGCAGAGCCGTCCCGAGCCGGCGCACCAGCCGCTCAAGGTGGGCGTCGCCATCGGCATCCCGGAGCCGTGGGGCAGCCAGCTCGACCGGTCCCGCGCCGCCACCGGCGACCCGCTGGCCCCGTTCGTACCGGCGCACGTGACGCTGCTCGGCCCGACCGAGCTGAAGCCGGGCGCGCTGCCCTCGGTCGAGCAGCACCTGGCCGGGGTGGCCGCCGGGCACCGGCCGTACGTGGTGAGCCTGCGCGGCACCGGTACCTTCCGGCCGGTCACCGAGGTGGTGTTCGTGACCGTGGCCGGCGGCGTACGCCAGTGCGAGCGGCTGGCCGGCGCCATCCGGTCCGGCCCGCTCGAACGCGAACTGCTGTTCCCGTACCACCCGCACGTCACCGTCGCGCACGACATCCCCAGCGAGGCGCTGGACACCGTGTACGCCGAGCTTTCCGGCTTCACCGCGCGGTTCACCGTGGACCGCTTCACGCTGTACGTGCACGGTACGGACGGGCGGTGGCGGCCGGTACGGGACTTCCCGCTGGGCCGCGCCGGTACCCGTGCTCGCTGAACTGGCCAGCCGGGCGGTATCCGCCTGGGACGGCCTGGTACGCCGGGCCCGCCGGCGCTCCCGCGTGGTGGACCGGCTCTGGCTCGCCAAACAGCGGTACGGCGAGGTGCACGGCGGGCGGCTGGCCGCGGCCATCGCCTACTACGGCTTCTTCGCCGCGCTCGCCCTCGGCCTGCTCGCGGTGTCCATCCTCGGCTTCGTGCTGGCCGGCAACCGGGCCGCGGTGAGCGTGGTGAACCGGTTCCTGGCGCAGAACCTGCCGTTCCTCAAGACCTCCGACATCGCCAACGCGCGGCAGACCGTGGCGGTGGTGGGCGCCATCGGCCTGGTCGGGGCCGGCATCGGCTGGGTGGGCGGGATGCGTTCGGCCCAGCGCGCGGTGTGGAACCTCGACCAGGAGCCGGGCAACGTGGTCGTCCGGCGCCTGGTGGACCTGGCCATGCTGGTCGGGCTCGGGCTGCTGGTCGCGCTCTCGCTGTGGGTCACCGGCGGCATCCAGGTGCTCGCGAAGGACCTCCTGGCCTGGGCCTCGCCGGCGCACACGACCGCCGCGTTCAACCAGAGCGTGAAGACGGCGCTGTCGGTACTGGGCCAGATCCTGTCGTTCGGGGTCAACCTGGTGGTGGCCGCGGCGCTGCTGGCGGGGGTACCGCGGCTGCGGATGCCGCCGCGCCGGCTGCTGCCGCCGGTGGTGCTGCTCGCGGTCGGGTTCACCCTGCTCAGTACGGTCGGGCGGGTGTTCATCGGGCACACCGAGCGCAACCCCGCGTACCAGGTGGCCGGCTGGGCGGTCGGGCTGCTCGTCTCCATCAACCTGTTCAGCCAGCTGCTGCTGTTCGGCACCGCGCTGGCCGCGACCGGCAACCGGGACCGGGTGGTCGACCTCGCCGCCGGCCCGCCGCCCCGCCTCCCCGAGGACGGATCCGGGGGTCCGGACGGCGCGGCGGCGCAAGACCCGCCATGATGGTGCGCGTGGGTGCACTAGTGACGCTGGACCTGCCCGCCGATGCGCCGGCCAGGTCGTTGCCATGGATCATCACGTTCGGGCCGCTCTCGGACGACGAGGACTGGGAGCCGGTGGTCGTCGGGCCGTACGAGCGCCCGCACGCGCTGGCCCTGGCCGAGGAGATCGTCGCCGACGAGGACCTGATGGCGGTGGTGGAGCCGCTGCTGCCGCACACCTCGGTGGCGGAGATCCGGGCGGACATCGAGACGGCCAAGGCGCTGAGCGACGAGGAGCTGGACGACGACGAGGACACCGACCTCGACGACGAAGACGACGAGGAGGACGACGACGAGGACGGCGGCGACGGGAGCGCGCACGAGCACTCCGGGCCGCCGACCGCCGAGGAGATCCGGGCCGGCTTCGCCCGCATCGCGGCCCGCCTCACCGCGGAGCCGGTGCCGGAGCTGTAACCCGCTGCTCGGGCCCTGACTCCCGGATCGGGCGCGGGCCGAACGGCACCAGGCAGGCGACCGCGATCGCGAGCAGCAGCCGGGTGTCGGCGGCCAGCTGGCCGAGCAGGCCGGGCAGCACCCGGTCCAGCGAGGTGACCGGGGCGACCATCACCAGGCCGGCCGTCACCGTCCACACCAGACGGTGCCAGGCCGGCCCGGGCAGCGGCAGCAGCGCGGCGAGGACCAGCCACACCAGGTGGTGGGTCCAGGACACGGGCGAGATCACCACACTCGCGGCACCGACCACCACGGCCGCCGTGAACCATTCGCCGGTACGCGCGGCGCGTACCGCCCGCCGGAAGGCGAGTACCGCCACGGCCAGCGCGCCGAGCGCCACCAGCGCGGTACGCGCCCCGTCCGGTACCGCGAGGCGGAGCAGGGCGCCGTTGAGTGACTGGTTGCCGCCGGTGGTGATGTGCCCGACCCGGTTGACGTCCCACACCTCGGTCAGCCAGTACCGGCGGGAGTCCGACGGCAGCGCCGCCCAGGCGAGTGCGGTGCCGCCCAGCACCGTGCCCAGGCCGGTCAACGCAGCGCGTCTCCGGCCCGCCAGGTACAGGAAAGGAAGGAAGAGCAGCGGGGTGAGCTTGACCGCGGCGGCGAGCCCCGTCCACGCCCCCGCCAGGCGCCCGGTCCGGGTGAGGTCGACCAGGATCAGCAGCGCCAGGAAGACGCTCACCTGGCCGTACCGGATATTGCTGGAGACCGGCGCGGAGGCGAACAGGCACGCGGCGACCAGCCCCGCACCGGCGCTGACCGGCAGCCGCCGCGGCAGTGCGGCGTGCCGCGCGGTGAGCACCGCGAGCCCGCACACCGCGGCGATGGTCAGCGCGGTCCACAACACCCGCAGCACGGCCTCGTCCAGCAGGCTGAGCGGCACGAACAGCAGGCCCGCGAAGGGCGGGTAGGTGAACGGCGCGTCGTTGTGTCCGACGAAGTCGTACAGGCTGCCGCCGTCCCGCAGCAGCCGCACGGCACCGGTGTACACGTGCAGGTCGGACAGGCGGTCGTCGAGCGGCCGGCGCAGCGCCGCGTACCCCTGAGCCGCGGCGAGCGCGAGCGCGACCAGCCACGCGGCCAAGGGGGAGCACAGCCGGAGCCGGTTTTTGGCGGAGGCGAGCACCCCCCGCGTTTCTGCGGCGGCGAGACGTCCGTGCGGCACCATGCGCGCTATTGTGCCGATCCGGTCAACCCGGGGGAGCGCCGAGCACCCTCAATGCCTCCCCGGCGCGGGCGCGGCACCGGTCGACGCGCGGACCACCAGCTCGGGGCCGAAGACGTACTCCGAGTGCGGTGCCGGCTGCCCGTTGATCTCCTCGACCAGCGCCTGCACCGCCGCGTTGGACATGGCCCGCACCGGCTGGCGCAGCGTGGTCAGCGGCGGGTCGGTGAACGCGATGAGCGGCGAGTCGTCGAACCCGATGACGGAGAAGTCGCCCGGCACCGCCAGGCCGCGCGAGCGGGCCGCCCGGATCGCGCCCAGCGCCATCAGGTCCGAGCCGCACGCGATCGCGGTCACGCCCCGGTCCAGCAGCCGGCCGACCGCCGCGTGGCCGCTCTCCACGCTGAACCACATGGACAGCTCCACGAACTCGTCCAGCCCGCGCGCCGCGATGGCCGCGCGGTACCCGGCGAGCCGCCGCTGTACCGGCAGGAACCGCTCCGGCCCGCTGATCAGCCCGATCCGCCGGTGCCCCAGCGAGTGCAGGTGCGCCACGGCCAGCTGGCCGGCCTCGTACTCGTCGCAGGAGATGAACGGCGCCTCCACCCCGCTCAGGTACCCGTTGACGAAGACCACCGGCAGCGGCCGGTCGACCAGCTTGCGGTACCGGTCCGGGTCCAGCGAGGTGTCGGCGTGCAGCCCGGACACGAAGATGATGCCGGCCACCGCGCGGTCGAGCAGCATGTCCACGTACTCGTCCTCGGTCACCCCGCCCGGCGTCTGGGTACACAGCACCGGCGTGTACCCCTGCTGCGCCAGGGTGGACTCGATGATCTGCGCGAACAGCGGGAAGATCGGGTTCTCCAGCTCGGGGGTGACCAGCCCGACCAGCCCGGCGCTGCGCTTGCGCAGCCGGTCCGGCCGCTCGTAGCCGAGCACGTCCAGCGCGGTCAGCACCGCCTGCCGGGTGTCCGCGCTGACGCCGGGCTTGTCGTTGAGCACCCGCGACACGGTCGCCTCGCTGACGCCGGCCTGCAGCGCGATGTCGGCGAGCCGGATGGTGGCCCGGGCGCGCGGGATCCGGGAGACCTCAGGGGGCATGACGGCACTGTAGACCATCGCGCAAGCCTTTGCGAAAGGATCCTGCAACACCTTTCAATTCTTGCAACACCTTGCTAATCTGCCCGTCACAACCCCGGCGTCACGGGAGCCGCAACGGTCCCGGTAGCACCACATCCCTCGAAGGAGAACTCCGATGCGCATCCGTACCACGGGTGTGATCGTCGTGTCCGCGCTCGCGTTGGCCACCGCCGGTTGTGGCGGCGGCAGCAGCACGGGTGCGAGATCGTCCACCCCACCGAAGAACACCGGCTCGCTGGTGATCTGGGCTGACGACCAGCGCGCCGCCGCGCTCAAGCCGTTCGCCGACAAGTTCAGCGCCGCCAACGGCGTCAAGGTTGAGATACAGGCCGTCTCCAAGGATTTACAGACCACCTTCGTGACCGCGTCCCAGGCGGGCAAGGGCCCGGACGTGGTGGTCGGCGCGCACGACTGGATCGGCAACCTGGTGCAGAACGGCGCGATCGACCCGGTGCCGCTCACCGACCAGCAGAAGGCGCAGTTCGCCGACATCGCGCTCAAGGCGGTCACCTTCAACGGCCAGGTGTACGGCGTCCCCTACGCGATCGAGAACCTGGCGCTGATCCGCAACACCGACCTCGCACCCACCGCGCCGTCCACAATGGAGGATCTGGTCGCCGCGGGTAAGGCGCTCAAGGCTGCCGGCAAGGTCAGCAACATCATGGCGCTGCAGGTGGGCCAGACCGGCGACGCGTACCACATCTATCCGCTGTTCACCTCGGGCGGCGGGTACCTGTTCGGCACCAAGGCCGGCGGCGACTACGACCCGGCGGATCTGGGCGTGGACACGCCCAAGTCGGTGGCGGCCTTCACGAAGATCCGGGCGCTGGGGGAGAAGGGCGCCGGCGCGCTGACCCGCGCCATCACCTCCGACAACGCCATCCCCACGTTCACCGCCAAGAAGACCGCGTTCCTGGTATCCGGGCCGTGGGCGTTGCCGGACATCAAGAAGGCCGGCATCCACTACGACATCACGCCGGTACCCGGGTTCGCCGGTGCCGGTCCGGCCCAGCCGTTCGTCGGGGTACAGGCGTTCTACGTGGCCAGCAAGGGCAAGGACAAGGCGCTGGCCAACGAGTTCGTCACCAACTACCTCACCGCGCCCGACCTGCAGGTCGCGCTGTACCAGGCCAACCCGCGCCCGCCGGCGCTGACCGCCGCGCTGGACCAGGTCAAGAGCGGTGACCCGGACGTGCAGAAGTTCCTGGACGCGGGCAAGGGCGGCGCCGTGCTGCCGGCGATCCCGCAGATGGCGGCGATCTGGGACCCGTTCGGCAAGGCCGAGGCGGCCATCATCGGCGGGGCCGACGTGCCGAGCACGCT
>DATEJJ010000181.1:0-2344 GCA_035278125.1 Rugosimonospora sp. | reverse complement strand
TCGGAGGCGGAAGCGCTGCCTCCGGACGCCGCGCTGGACCCGCCGGTGCCCTGCCCCGCGCAGCCCGCGAGCACACCTATGGAGATCACCGCCACGAGAGCGGTCACAAGACGCCTGGCCATGACAGTGGGACGCTCCCCGCTCCGGACCGGTTCCCCGGACAATCGTGAAATCAGCGCGTGTTGTACGCGAGCATGCGCCAACCGGACTCCGGCGTGGCGAGCAGCTCGATCCAGTGGCAGTTGGCCAGCGAGCCGAGGGTACGGACGATCGGTGCGGGCCAGCCCAGCAGCGTGGCGATGCCGTACTTGCCGGCCGCGCCGTGGGTGGCCACCACCACGGTGCCGCCGGGCGCCCGGTCGGCCGCCTCCTGCAGCCCGGCCGCGACCCGTTTGGCCAGGTCGTCCAGCTCCTCCAGGCCGCACGCGCCGACCGGCTCCACCGCCCGCCAGCGCGCGTACGCCGCCGGGAAGCGCTGCGCCACCTCGGGCATGGTCAGCCCCTGCCACTCGCCGAAGTTCCGCTCGCGCAGCCGCGGATCGAGCTGTACGGGCAGGCCGGTCAGGCTGGCCAGCGGCTCGGCGGTCTGGCGCGCCCGCAGCAGGTCGCTGGAGACGATCACGTCGGGGTGCCGGGCGGCGAGCCGGGTGGCGGCGGCGGCGGCCTGGTCGTGCCCGGTCTCGTCGAGCTCCACGTCGAGCTGGCCCTGCACGCGGTTCTCCGCGTTGGAGGCGGTACGCCCGTGCCGCCAGATGATCAGCCGGGTCACCGGGGGGCGCCGTCCACCGGTACCAGGTCCCGGTCGATGAACGGGATGGTCGGGCAGTCCTTCCACAGCCGGTCCAGCGAGTAGAACTCCCGCTCCTCGTTGTGCTGGACGTGCACCACCACGTCGACGTAGTCGAGCAGCACCCAGCGGCCGGCCCGCTCGCCTTCGCGGCGTACCGGCTTGGCCTTCTCCGGGAGGGCCATCAGGCGCTCCTCGATCGCGTCCACGATCGCGAGTACCTGCCGCTCGTTGGGTGCCGAGGCGACCAGGAAGATGTCGGTGATGACCATCTGGTCGGCCACGTCGATGATGACGATGTCCTGGGCCTTCTTGTCGGCCGCGGCCTGGGCGGCCGCCAGCGCCAACTCGACCGCGCGCTCGGATGCCGGCACGTGGCTCCTTTCGCCTGTCCTCCTCGTGCGACCTCCAGCCTCTCACAGGTGGGCGACATCGACCGCCTCTGCTACCGCCGGTACAGGTGCCGCTTCGCGATGTACTGCACCACGCCGTCGGGTACCAGGTACCAGAGGGGCTGGCCGGCGGCCACCCGGGCGCGGCAGTCGGTGGACGAGATGGCCATCGCCGGTACCTGCACCAGGCTCACCGTGTCCACCGGCAGGTGCGCGTCGGACAGCGCGTACCCGGGCCGGGTCACGCCGATGAAGTGCGCCAGGTCGAACATCTCGTCGACGTCCTTCCAGGAGAGGATCTTCTCCAGGGCGTCCGCGCCGGTGATGAAGAACAGTTCGGCTTCGTCGTACGCGTCGTGCAGCTCGCGCAGGGTGTCAATGGTGTACGTCGGGCCTTTCCGGTCGATATCCACCCGGCTGACGTTGAACCGGGGGTTGGACGCGGTGGCGATCACGGTCATCAGGTACCGGTCCTCGGCGGCGGTCACGCTCTCGTCCGCCTTCTGCCACGGCTGCCCGGTCGGTACGAACACCACCTCGTCCAGGTGGAACAGGCCGGCTACCTCGCTCGCGGCCACCAGGTGACCATTGTGGATCGGATCGAACGTGCCACCCATGATGCCGATCCGGCGCCCTGCTGAGCCCATCGGGCGATCATGCCAGACCGGTCCGGGCCAGTTCCCGGGCGGCCAGGCTGCGCTGCAACTCGTGCGTGGCGTCCACCACCGACCGGCGGATCGACGGCGGTAGGTCGTCCCGGGCGAGCATCCGCGCCGACATCTCCAGCGTCTCCGGCGCCACCGCGAACCGCGGGTACCCGAAGCCCGCGATCCGCCCGGCCACCTGTGCCGGGCGCTGCCGGGCCATCTCCGGTACGTCCTGCCCGTACCTGTCCACATAGGACCGGGTGAGCGCCTCCTGGTCCGGCTGCCAGAACCCGTCCGCCGTGGCGAACAGCAGCCGGTTGGAGAGCGCCGGGTCGCCGATCAGCGCGCGCCACGCCTGCTCCTTCGCGTCCGGATCGGGCCGGGCGGCGCGGCACCACGCGGCGTGCTCGGCACCGGCCGCACCGCGGTCGCGGGCGTACTCCTCCTCGATCTCGGCCGCGGACACCTTGCCCAGCACGCACAGCCGGCGCAGCAGCGCCCAGCGCAGCTCCGCGTCG
>DATEJJ010000180.1:0-8167 GCA_035278125.1 Rugosimonospora sp. | reverse complement strand
GTCCACCATGTCGGTCTGCCAGAACGGCCAGGAGTGGGTACCCGTGCCGGTGCAGAACCGGTGCACCACGCCCGACGTCGTCAGCGCCTTGTCGAAGTCGAAGTTCTGCTGGGCGAGCCGGGCATCCTTCTCGCCGCTGAGCGGAGAAGGCAGGCAGCCCGCGCTGTTGGTGCTGCCGGCGGCGGTCGTCTGGGTCATGTTGGGCTGCTGGCTGGAGCAGCCGCCCACGTACATCGCCAGCTTCGTGCTGTACGCCTGGTAGGCCCCAGCGGTCGCCCGGTCGATCGGGTCGCTCGCCGGCCAGTCCGGGGGACCGCTGGGGCCTGTTATGGGGGTACCGAACAGCGTGTCGAGCCGGTAGGCCGTCTGCGCGATCTGGTCGTTGAGGATGCTGCCGTCGCTGGCGTGCAGGTTGACCCGGAAGTTGCCGTCGGTCAGCCCGGCCAGCGCGGTCGCCGCACCCGCCTGCCACATGGAGTCGGAGATGATCGACCGGGCCACGTCGGTGCGCAGGTCGGTACCGCCGGAGAACGAACCCACCGCCGAGAACAGCTCGGGGTGGTCCGCCGCGTACTTCAGCGCGCCGAACCCGCCCATGGAGACACCGGCGATGGCCCGCCCCGAACGGTCCTTGACCGTGTTGAAGTGCGCGTCGATCCACGGGATCAGCTGCTTGGTGTGGAACGTCTCCCACCCGGGCGCGAAGGAGCCGTCCGTGCGGCCGGCCCAGTCGGTGTACCAGCCGGCGAGCCCGCCCTCGGGCATCACCGCGATGCCGTGGAACGCCGTACCCTGCAGCGTCGTCACGATGCTGCCCTTGGCCGGATCCGACCACTCCTGGTACGTCGCGCCACCGCCGTGCAGCAGGTACACCGCCGGGTAGGCGGCGCCCGTGGGCTGGTAGTTCGGTGGCAGGTACACCTCGACGTGCACCGGTACCGCCGGTTCGGCGGGCGACGACTGCAGGATCGCGTTGGGCGCGTGCACGATCGCCGGTGTGTTCAGGGTGATGTCGATGAGGGTCGAGCCGTCGGACTGCGGTGCCACCGACCAGGCCCGGCAGACGACACCGGTCGCGTCGGGTGCGGGCGAGCAGTTGACCGGGATCACGGTGGCGGACCACGCGTTGACGACGTTGACCGCCGCGAAGGCGACGACCGCGCTCAGCGCGACGACCGTCCAGAACTTACGCCTCATCTCGCTCCAGGAGGTGGTGGCCCGCGAAGCATCCTGACCAGATGATCCCGTCCTCGCCGCAACGGGTCTACGCCCCCGGCTGACACGGATCGCATGCGGGATTGTCACTCGCGGTCCCTACAGCGACCCCTACAGTGGACGGTCAGGTGCGGGGTCGGCGCGGCGCCTTCGTCCGTCGTCTGACCGCGGGTGTGCGGCGCCGGGCGGTCGGTGCCGCGAGCGGGGTCCGCACGTGCTTCGGCGGCTTGACCGGGACCTTCGGACCGAACGTGCCGCTGTGCCCAGGCGCCGGCTTCGTGGTGCAGCCCAGTTCGCCGCACAATTCGGGGAAGATCGTGGCCAGCGCGCCGCTGGCGAACTGCCAGTTGTGACCGCCCTCACCGGTGAACCGGTGGGTCGGGATACCGGCGTGGCTGGTCTCGCCGGCCAGCTGCGTACCCACCGTGATGCCGCGGGTGTCCTGCACGCCGGCGCCGAACCACGCGGTGACGCCGGGGTAGTGGTGGGTGGCCAGCAGCCGGGCCGGGTCGTGCGCCGCCACCGCGGCGACCGCGCCGCCGTACAGCGCCTCCAGCGTGTGCTTCGGGTTGCCCAGGTTGGGGCGCAGGTCACCGCCGAGGTCCACCGCGTGCCGGTACACGTTGGGGTGCCCGAGCACCAGGTCCAGCGCGCAGGTGCCGCCCTCGGAGAACCCGACGATGCCCCAGCGCGCCGGATCGGCCTTCAGGTGCAGGGTACCGGCGATGAACGCGGGTACGTCCACGGCGACGTAGGTCTCCGCGTTGCCCAGCGGCCCGTCCACGCACTCGGTGTCCCCGGTCGCGGAGCCGTTCTGGTCCACCACGACGAGTACCGGCGCCCGCCCCTGGTGCGCCTGCGCGTACGCGTCGTCGGTGGCCTGCCCGTGCCCGGCCTTGAGCCAGTTGATCGGGGTACCGGGGGCGCCCACCAGCATCACCAGCACCGGCAGCTCGTCGCGGGCGGCGCCGAAGTACGCGGGCGGCAGGAACACCACGCCGGCCCGGTGCGGGAAGTGTGACCGGGTGCTCGGCGCGTCCAGGCTGACGATCACTCCGCGCTGCGGCGCACCGCCGCCGCCGGTCGCGCCGTCGGTCAGGTCGTGCAGCGCCTTCTGCCCGTCCAGCGCGCCGGAGTGGCCCAGCACGTCACCGACCTGCGGCCAGATACCGTACTCCTGGTCGATCAGCATGAACCCGCCGGTCAGGGTCAGCGGGACCGCGAACACGGCCGCCGTCTTGCGCAGCGCCACCGCGCGGTCCCGGGTGAACTGCCACAGCACCAGCGGCAGGCCGAACACCGCGGCGAACGCGGCGCCGACCCAGATCGCGAACGAGGGCGGGTACGCATCGGTCACGGTGCCGGTCACCCAGAGCAGGAACGCGATCACACCGACGAGGGCGGCGACGCCGAACAGCAGCAGCGGCAGCCCGCGGCTCAGCCACCGCCGGTCCCGCCGCCACCACGCCCCGACCAGCAGCGCGGCACCGGTGACCTCGGCGATGGCGGAGGCCGCGCCGTCCAGCAGCGGTACCTTGTCCAGCGCGCCGGTGCCGGCGGTGATCGCCAGGCCCGCGAGCACCACGAGCAGCGACGCGGACGCGATGATCGGCACCCGGTTGCGGTCCAGCGATGGCAAGGCCCTGATACCGGCACGACGCCTGATCTGGTCGCCCATGACCCTCATTTCCTGGCCAGCGCCGACCGCGCGCCGGTACCCTCCCCGTCCCCTTCCGCGCCGCACCTGCAACCGCGCGCAACGCAGAACGGTGCCCCGCCGGAAACGGTGACACCAAACTGGAAATCTATCCACGTCTGTGCCGGTTAGCAACCGCACACCGTGGCGACTGCAACGCAACGAGTCGTGGCATGCGTCATATCCCCGTGCACACACGCAATGCGACACCCGCATCCCCCGGGGGAGATCGGACACCTGGCGGGCCGGCGGGCGCTTCCGGAACGGCGTACGCTGCTGCCGCTAACCCACGAGCGGAGAGGAACGGCACGGTGGCATGGCGTCGGCGCGGGCAGTGGATAGTGATTCTCGGCACCATCGCCGTCCTGCTGCTCAGCGCGACGCTGGCCGCGCACGCCTGGGCGAACCGCGCCGCGCACGACTGCCCGCTCCCGCACCGGCCCGGCACCGCCACCACCTCGTGGCGCACCCGCACGCTCACCGTGGCGGGCTGCCGGGCGTGGCTGCGGCTGCACCACGGCCACCACCGGCACGGCCCGGAGCCGCTGCGGCACGGACCCGGCGTGCCAGGCTTCGGCCACCACCACCATCATCCGGGTACCGGCGGCGCACCGCCCGCCCCACCGCCGCGCGTGGTGGGACGGGCGCAGCGGGTGGTGACCGGCCGCCGGTCGGTTGACCGGCTAGAGGCGTGCCCGGGTCGGCGGGGTGACCCGGGCACGCCCGCTCCCACACGGTCAAGCCTTGGCGCAGTCCAGCGGGGCCTCGGTGCGCGGTTCCAGCGCGTTGCGCAGCGCGCGCAGGGCGTGGTGGGTGCGGGACCGGACGGTGCCTTCGGGGATGCCCAGCGCCTGGGCGGCTGTCCGGCCGGTGTGTCCGCGGAAGTACACCTCCAGCAGGATCTGGCGGTGCTTGGGGGACAGCGCCTCCAGCGCATTGAGTACATCGTGGACAGTGCTCAGCCGTTCGATGGTCTGGTCGTCATCGGCCAGTGTGGACAGATCGATCGAGCCGATCTCCACCGGCCGCGCGCGCCGGGACCGGGCCGCGTCGATCGCGATGCGGCGGGCCACCGTGAACAGCCACCGGCGCAGGTGCTCCGGCGCCGAGGGCAGGTGCTCGCGGTGCTGCCAGGCGCGCAGCAGCGTCTCCTGGGTCAGGTCCTCGGCGAGTTGGCGGTCGCCCTGCGCCAGCCCGAGCAGGAACCGGAACAGCGCCGGGGCGTACACCCGGTACACCTCGCTCACCTGCTCGTCACGGCCGGCGGTGCCGCGCTGGGCCGGCGGTGAAACCATCTCCATGCTGCCGCGCCCCCCGGTGCATGCCGTCAGTTCCGCTCCGCATCCGCGTGCCCCAGCCAACCAGGGGGCGCCGCCCGGGGCCATGCAGAACCATATGCAGAACCCGCCGGACATCAGGGTGCGGCCAGGGCTTCGGTCGGGGTGAGCCGGGCCGCGCGTACTGTCGGTAGGCGCCCTCGGCGACCCCGACCAGCAGCGTCTCAGGCGAGTCCCGCGGGTCGGTGTGGTCGTCAGCACCCCGCTGGCAGACGTCCGCGCAAAGCGGTGGATGATCCACCACCGGACCCGTCGGCGCCGCGGTCGTCCGCGTCGTGGCGCTGTGCGGCGAGCCTGACGATCAGCCGCGCCTTCAGGGCGATCCCGTTGTGGTCGGCCGCAGGCGCGATCCGCATGCCGTCTCTTCTTGCTTGGGTCAGCCGGTCAGGTCGCGGGTGCCGGCGGCGAACAGCGATTCGACGGAGGGTGTCTGGTCCAGGATGAGTTGCCGCCGGGCATGCCCGATGAGCTCCTCGATCACGGCCCGGTTCGGCTCAATGCCGTAGGGCAGCGGGTCCGCGCCGGTGATCTCCATGACCCGTCGGTACATGAGATCGGTGGGCGTCAGTTCCGTGATCGCTGTGCGGCGCAGCTGCCCGAGGTATCGGTTCTTTGACTCGGTGAAGGCATCGAACAGGTCGCCGGCCAGGTCGTGGTGCGCGGCGAGCAGGTCGTCCCGTACCACCATCAGGTGGTTGATCGGGTAGTGGCCGTGCCGGCGGAGTGCCGCGAAGCCGGCCTCGGCGGCGTCGGGGATCAGGGGGAGGAGGCCAGGCGGGTCCGGTGGCAGGCCGACTGCGGCGGCGAGTTCCCCGGCCGCGATCCGCTCGGCGAGACCGGGGCTGTCCCGCGGCGGCATGACGTTGGACGGCAGCCGGTACTCGGCCACGTGCTCGTCCCCGGACGGCGCCCACGTCACCTCGTCCAGGTCGACGTCGTATTCGTCCTGAAGCACGCCCCGTGCCCACACCCCGGTCGTCACCGTGTATCCGCGGTTGACGCCGACGGTTCGGCCTTCGAGATCCTTGGGTTCCCTGACGTCGGAGTCCGCGGCGCACACCACGGCGCCGTGATGGAACCCGCGGACGAGGAAGACCGGCAGCGCGGTGAACGGCGTGCCGCGTGCGCGGGCGCACAGGTAGGTCGTCAGCGCCATCTCGCACAGGTCAAACTCCAGCCCCCGTACCATACGGCGGAAGGCGTTGACGAGGACGGGGACCTCCTCGAACGCGAGATCGAACCGCCTGGGGGCCACCGTGCCCTCCTTGAGGGCCGCGTTGTTCCCCTGGGTGCGGGTCACCGTCCGGAGCACCGTACCCGGCATGCTTCACTCCTATCGCGCTATTGGTTAGACCATCACTGGTCGCATGGCTCCCTGTAGGGGCCGCTCGAGGGATCATGAGTAACCGGGGAGAACGGCGGTTTGGCAGGGGTTGGCCGCGCTGGAACACGGTTCGTGCACGGTGGCGATGTCGGCCGCGTTCCATGGCCGGATTGCCTCGTGCACCCACAATCCGGCCATCGAGATGCTGGTCCGCAGCTTCCACGGGCCGATGCTCATGTCGCTGCGGCAGGCGCAGGTCGTCGCTCCCCTGATGGGGCCGCGGGGGGCGAGCACGTCGACCTGGTTGAGGCGATCGATCGGCGGGACGTCCAGATAGCTCGCACCATCATGACCGTCCACCTGCAGCGGACCGCCGACCGGCTGGCGGAGAAGCCGGAGGACCGGGACCCCGCCGCGGACGGGTAGCGGCGGGCGCGTCTGGCCGCGGGCCGTCTGGGAAGACCAGCGACTTGATGGTGACCGGGACCGTGTTGGACGGGTAGCGCACCCGCCCGATGTCGATGTAGTCAAAGTCGCGCAGCGCGAGGCCGTCGATGACGAGTAGCTCGCTCGCGACGCGCAACTCCTGTCGCAGCAGCCGGCCGAGCGTCATGGCCACGTCCCCGTCGAGCATGACGTAGACCGGGCGGTTCGCCGCGATCCGGTCGGCGAGGCCGTCTCGGATGCCGCGCGCGAACGGCAGCAGCCGGTCGTAGCTGGGTGCGCCGACCCACTCCATGGCTAACGCTACGTCCCCATCGGACAGTCCGGCGTCGAGTGCGACGATCTGGTGGCGGATTGCTGTGGCGATGGCCGCCGCTCGGACCGTCTCGCCCAGTTCGTACCGGGGCCGCACCACCTGGAGGTTGCGGCGTGGCAGCAGCGCGTCGTGGTCCGTGATGCAGCAGGTGTTCCCGCTGAGCTGGACGCTGTACGCGGACGCGCCGAGCGCGGTGGCGCGGATGCATTCGCCCGGCGGCAGCAGCGGGAACGGCAGGTCGCCGGCGTCGGCGCGGCGACGCAGCGCTCGCCCGAGCGATCGGCCGAGGTCGCCGAAGGCGCGGTCCTCGCGGTCGTAGACGTATTCGGCCACCCCGCCCGAGAACATCACCCCATCCAGAGGGCCCGTATCGGCGAGCGGTTCGGTCAGGTACAGTGCGGCGATCTCCGGCGGAAGCGGGTCGGCCACGATCGCCGTGATGAGCGCTTCCGCCACCGTCTCCGCGATCTGCTCCAACTCGTCTGGCCCGGCGGCGTCGAGCACGTCCCACCGGTACCCGGCGCGTTCCGCGTGCAGGCGCCCGTCCGGTTCGAGCCGGACGATGCGCCCGGCGTCGTCGACCGCCAGCATCCGCCCGCCGATGCGTAGCGCGGCCGTGGCTACCACTCGGCCCTCCGCCAGGACCGCGAGCTTGGTTGTCCCGCCCCCGATGTCGACGTTGAGGATGCGCCGCCCGGCGGCGTGCGACGCCTTCGCCGCGCCCGAGCCGTACGCCGCGAGCATCGCCTCCATGTGGTGGCCCGCGGCCGCGGTGACCAGGTCGCCGCCGCGCTCGGCGAGCGCGGTCGCGATCGTCTCGGCGTTGCGGCGCAGCAGCGCGTCACCGGTGAGGATCACCGCCCCGGTGTCGACGTCCTCCGGGCGGACGTTCGCGGCGGCGTAGGCCAGGTCGATAATCGAGCCGAGCCTGGCCGCGTCGATGTCCTCGGCGCTCGCGTACGGGGTCAGCGCGACCGGCGATTGGTACAGCGTCTCCCGCTCCACCACGATGTATCGGGTGGTGAGCCGCTCGCCGAGGCGCCGCAGTTGCAGCCGGGAGAACAGCACCTGCGTCCCGGAGGACCCGATGTCGATCCCGACGCTGTGCAGGGTGACGGTGTCCTGCCGCCAGATCGGGTTGTCCTCGAGCGGGGTCACTGCCTCATTGTCACGCCCCGGCGCGGCGTGCGCCGTCATGCCGGCTGCGGCGGCAGGGCTTCGAGTTCGGCCGCGTAGGCTTCGTCCATGCGCGGCTCGATGGCGTGCTCGGCGAGGGCCTTGCGGAACGTGTCGCGCACCGATGCCGACTCGTCGGCGTAGTCGATCTGGTCGCCGCCGATGCGCCGGCTGATCCACGCCTTCGGCACGCCCTGCGCGTTGCGGATCGACACCGTCTCGTGCTTGAACGCCAGGTACCGGGCGGGCTCCGGGCCGGTGTTGAAATGCTGGTGGAACCACATGTTGGGCGGGACGATCAGCGTGCCCGGCGCCCACTGGTAGCGGCGTGGCTGTTCACCTTCGGGCCACATCAGGCTGTACCCGGTGCCGGTCAGGATGATGACATGCGCGCCAGGCCCGTGCCGGTGGCCCTTCTTGTAGGTCGCGACCGGGAACTGTGAGATGTGGCTGTTCATCGAGCCCTTCGCCATCGCGAACCGGATGTGCCCGCCGCCCGCGCCGCGCTCCTTCGCGTTGACCAGTGGCAGGTTGACCGCGTCCGCGACAAAGTTCGTGTCCAGCAGCAGGCCCTTCTGCTCGCCCTCGGCAGCGAAGTAGCCGGGCTCGCCGGCGAAGCGGGCGGGGAAGTCGCGTGGGGTGTTGAAGACGAAGTCGGC
>DATEJJ010000179.1:0-4539 GCA_035278125.1 Rugosimonospora sp. | reverse complement strand
AGCTCGGGCGCGTCCGCCGCCGCGGCGGCGGCGAGGTCGCGGAACTCGGGCGTGATCGCGAGGTACGGGGCACGGGAGTCGCGCAGCAGCCCGGCCAACCCGTCCGCACGCAGCATGGTGGACACCGGCACCGGCACCGCGCCGATGCGCAGCGCGGCCAGGAACACGGTGACGAACTCCGGAGTGTCCGACATGGACATGAGCAGCCGCTGCTCCGGCAGCAGCCCGGTACGGCGCAGCCCGCCGGCGGTACGCAGCACCCGGTCGTGCAGCGCGGCGTAGGTCACCTCGCCGCCGCTGCCGGCCAGCGCGACCCGGTCGCCGTTGCCCGCGGCGAGCTGCCGGTCTAAGAGGTAGGTGCTGGCGTTGAAGACCTCGTCGTCAGTCATGGGGCACCGTCCCGTGGGTCAGGTGAGGTGGACGTATTCGTAGTCGAACGGCTTGCCGTTGATGCCCTGCCGGGGCGGGGCGATCCACGCGGCGATCTTCCCGCGCTCGTGCACCGGCCGCATCAGTGACCGCACGTGGGTCTTGTCCAGCTCGGTGGGCAGCCACTCCCCCGTGCGCCGCTGCCACTCCGCGGTGGACAGTAGCGCACCCGAAGGGCTGGCCTCTATGCCCGCGAACGCGCCCACCCGGCGGTTGAACGCCGGGTGCGGCAGGCGCAGCCGCTGCGGCAGCCCGGCCTCGTCCAGGATCCTGTTCCAGCGGTTCACGCCGTTCTGGCAGTCCCCGATGTACTCCCGCCGCAGGTCGGTGTTGAGCCCGACCAGCGCGGCCACCTCCGTCTGCCCGATCTGCCCGTCCACCACCGCGTCCACCATGATTGAGTCGTCGGTCAGCCGGTGGTCGTCGCGGCGCCGCTCCTCCGACCACCGCCCCTTCAACCCGCTGGTGAAGTAGTTGGCCACGTTGGTGGAGGTGTCCGACCCGAACAGGTCCAGCGACACCGAATAGTGGAAGTTCAGGTACTTCTGGATCATCGTGAGCGGGATCGCGCCCAGCGGCCCCACCTCGTCGGTGTCGTGCTCCACCATCAGTTGCGCGGTACGCTCCACCACCCGGTCGATGCCGGTGGTACCCACGAACATGTGGTGCGACTCTTCCTTCAGCATGAACTCGCACGTCCGCGACAGCGGATCGAACGCCGACTCCTTCAGGGTACCGAGCTGGTACTTGCCGTCCCGGTCGGTGAAGTAGGTGAACATGAAGAAGGACAACCAGTCCGGCGTCTCCTCGTTGAACGCGCCCAGGATGCGCGGCGACTCGAGGCTGCCGGAGTTGCGGTGCAGCAGTTCCTCCGCCTCCTCCCGCCCCTCCCGGCCGAAGTACGCGTGCAGCAGGTACACCATCGCCCAGAGGTGCCGCCCCTCCTCCACGTTCACCTGGAAGAGGTTGCGCAGGTCGTACAGGCTCGGCGCGGTGGCGCCCAGGTTGCGCTGCTGCTCCACCGAGGCGGGTTCGGTGTCGCCCTGGATGACGATCAGCCGCCGCAGGTCCGCGCGGTACTCGCCGGGGACCTTCTGCCACACCGGTTCGCCCTTGTGCTGGCCGAACGCGACGCGCCGGTCCCGCTCCCGCTCGGCCAGGAAGATGCCCCAGCGGTATTCCTTCATGACCACGTGGTCGAAGTGCGCCCAGCCCTCCCGGCCCACGTTCACCGCGGTGCGCAGGTACACGTCCCGGGTGGGCAGGGTCGGGCCCATGGACTCCCACCAGTGCAGGAAGTTGGGCTGCCACGACTCCAGCGCCCGCTGCAGCCGCCGGTCCTCGTGCAGGTCGACGTTGTTGGGAATCTTCTCGCTGTAGTCCGCGACCGCCATGACACTAGACCCGCTTCCGGTCGAACTCGGCCCGCTGCCCGGTGCCGAACCTGCGCAACGCCCCGTCCGGCCCGGATGCGTTGGGCCGGTGGAAAATCCAGTTCTGCCACGCGGAGAGCCGGCCGAATATCTTCGTCTCCACGGTCTCCGGTCCGGCGAACCGGTAGTTGGCCTCCAGCCCGGTCAGCGCGTCCGGGCTGAACGCGGCCCGCTCCTCGATGGCGATGCGCACCTCCTCGGCCCAGTCGATGTCGTCCGGCGCGAACGTCACCAACCCCAGCCGCTCGGCCTCCTCCGCCAGCAGCGGCTCGCCCTTCGCCCCCACCGCGCCGGCGAGCGCGGCGGGGTCGCCGAAGAACCGGGTGGCCAGGCGGGTCAGGTCGTTGCCCATCAACAGCGGTCCCAGGTTCATCGCCCCCACCGTGATCGCGGCCGGCTCCACCGCCGGGTCCACCTCGTCGAAGACCCCGAACAGGTGGTACGAGCGGTCCGCGGCCAGGGCCAGCTCCAGCAGCGAACCGGCGAAGCAGCTCCCCGGCTCGATCAGCGCGATCAGGCTCCGGCTCGTCACGTCCAGCCGCTTCAGGGTCCGCTTGAGGTACAGCACGATCTCGTTGGCCAGCCAGTCGTCCCGGTTGTCCAGCAGCAGCGCGTCGTACGCCAGCACCCTGGCCGGATCCCCGGCGGTGCGCAGCACCCACGTGCCCAGCTCGACCTCGTTGGTGCGCAGGTCCAGGATCAGGTCGTCCAGCTCCCGGGCCACCGCCAGGCTCCAGAAGTCCGCGCTGCGCGGGACGCTCGACGGGGGCGGCTCCGCCGGGCCGTGCACGGTGATCTCCACGCAGCCCCGGGCGCGGTCCAGCGCCGCGGTCACGTGCGGGTAGGTGACCGTGTCCGCGGTCCGCGTCTTCGCCAGCGCGGCCAGCTCGACCCCCTGCGCCGCCTCGGGACGGGACGAGCGCGCGGCGAACTCCGCGGCCCGCGCCGCCACCGTCCCGTCCCAGCGGGACCGGGGTACCGCCTCGTCCACCAGCCGCCAGGCCGCCGCCTTGCGCCCGGTCACCCCCTCGGCCCGGGTGGCGAAGTAGTCGGCCAGATCCCGGCGTACCCGGCGCTTGTCGACCAGTCGGGTCAGCCCGCCGGTACCCGGCAGCACCCCCAGCAGCGGCAGCTCCGGCAGCGACACCGCCGAGGACCGGTCGTCCACCAGCATGATGTGCTCGCACGCCAGCGCCAGCTCGTACCCGCCCCCCGACGCGGTACCGTTGCACGCCGCGAGCCACGTCTGTCCCGAGTGGAGGGTCGCGTCCTCGATCCCGTTGCGGGTCTCGTTGGTGAACTTGCAGAAGTTCACCTTCCACCAGTGCGGCGAGGAGGCCAGCATCCGGATGTTCGCGCCCGCACAGAAGATGCGGTCCTTGCCGCTGGTCACCACCACGGCACGCACCTGCGGGTGCTCGAACCGCAGCCGCTGCACCGCGTCGTACAGCTCGATGTCCACCCCGAGGTCGTACGAGTTGAGCTTCAGCTCGTACCCGGGCACCAGGCCGCCCCGCTCGTCCACGTCCATGACCAGCGTCGCCACCGGGCCCTCGACGCGCAGCCGCCAGTGCCGGTACCGGTCCGGGTGGGTCTGGAAGTCCACGTGTGCCGCCACGCCGGTGGCTCTGGCCAGGCTGGTCATGGGAGAAACTCTACAGACTTGTCGAGCTGCGTCAAGTCAATGTAGTAGGTATGGCGCGCTGCCGTACCCGCCGGGAGCACGGCATACCATGGATCTCCCGCCGGCAACCGAGGAGAGGTCGAGTTGAGCACCACCACCGAACAGACGTCCGCCGCGTCCCGCCGCCACGCCGCCGGTGCGGAGAGCGCCCGCGGACTGCTGCTCACCGTGCTCGGCGAATTCGCGCTCCCCGCCGGCGACCCGACACCCACCGCGGCCTTCATCGACATTCTCGGCCGGCTGGGCGTGGAAGAGAAGGCCAGCCGGCAGGCGCTCATGCGTACCGCCGCGGACGGCCTGCTCAACACCCAGCGGCAGGGGCGGCGCACGCTGTGGACGCTGACCGCGACGGCCGAGCAGTTCCTCGCCGAGGGCGCCGAGCGCATCTACACATTCCAGGCAGCACAGCCGGAATGGGACGGCCGGTGGCTGATCGTGCTGGCGCGGGTACCCGAGACCGAGCGGGCCGCCCGCCACCTGCTGCGTACCCGGCTGACCTGGGCCGGCTTCGGCAGCCCGGCGCCCGGCGTGTGGATCAGCACCCACGCCGACCGGGCCAAGGAGGCGGAGCGGGTACTCGGCGAGGCGGGCGTGGCCGGCGGGCAGATCTTCCTGGCCGAGCACCACGCCGGCGGCGACCTGGGCACCATGGTTCGGGAGGCGTGGGACCTGGCCGCGGTCGCGGAGAGCTACGAGGAGTTCCTGGCCCAGTTCGGCCGCGCCCGGGGCGGTGACCCGGTGGTCCGCACGGTGCAGCTGGTGCACGCGTGGCGCCGCTTCCCGCGTACCGACCCGGCACTGCCCGCCGCGCTGCTACCCGCCCGGTGGAGCGGGGTACGCGCGGCCAAGGTCTTCGCCCGCCGCCGCGCCGAGTGGCACGACGCGGCGCAGGCGGAGTGGCACCGGATCACGCACCCGACCGGGTGAGCGCCCCGATCCCGCCCGCGACGAGACCGGTCACCGCGCCGGCGAGCGCGCCCGCGAGCAGGCCGT
>DATEJJ010000178.1:0-4397 GCA_035278125.1 Rugosimonospora sp. | reverse complement strand
GCGCGGGTACGCCAGGTACAGCGGGTGGTACACCGGCTGGAACTTCGCCTTGAACGCCAGCAGCGCGCGGAAGCCGTACACCGGTTCGAGCCAGTGGCCCACCTGCTCCAGCAGCCGCCGCCCCGGCTCCGGCGCGGCGCGCTGCCCGGCCCGCGCCAGCGGCGTGCCGGAGAGGCTGACGAACTCGGCTCCCTCCTCCTGGAAGCGCAGCGCGGCGGAGGCGATGAGGAACTCGATCAGGCCGTTGCTCGCGCCCGGGTCGCGGCGCATCAGGTCCAGCGTCCAGCCGACCACCGCGCCGCCCCGGTGCACCGGCAGCCAACTGGTGACCGCGCGCACCTGGAGGCGGGCGTCGAGGGCGACCAGGCAGCGCACCGCGTCGTCGTTCAGCTCCTCGATCCCGCCGAGGGTGAACGCCATCTCGGGCACCCCCTTGCGCGCGATCCAGGCCGCGGACAGGGACCGGATCTGCGCCGCGACGGCGGGTGCGGCGCGCGGGTAGGAGACCCACTCGGCGGTGACGCCGTCGCGGCGCGCCCGGTTCAGCGCGGTCCGCACGTCCTGCCACCTGCGGCCGACGAACCGCAGCTGCGGCAGCGGTATCCGGGCGTCCTCGGCGACCTGCAGCAGCCGCCAGCCCCGCTCGGCCACCACGGCGGCGAGCCCCTCGGTGACGCTGTACAGGCACGGTGTCCAGCCGTTGGCGGCGCAGAACGCGGCGAATCCGTCCACTGCGGACGGTACGGCGGCCGGGTCGCCGAACGGGTCGCCCACGGTCAGCGCCACCCGGCCCACCAGCCGGTACCCGACCGCGGCGCGTCCGTCCACAGTGAACCAGTACCGGGTGCCCCGCCAGGTCGCCATGTGCGAGAGCGTCGAACCGCCGAAGCGGACCAGCAGGTCCCGGGCGCGCTGCGCGTCGGTCAGCCCACGGGGTGGTGCCGGCAGCCGCCGGGAGGCGAGGGTGACCGCGGCCGCGGCGCCGAAGGGCCCGACCGCGAGCGCGTCGGCGGCCTCCAGCGGCCAGCCCGCACCTAACCACTGTCCGATCAGGAGCGTCGCCGAGCCGGCCAGGGCGCCGGTGACGTGCCCGGTCAGCCACAGCACGAGCGCGCGGAGCAGCCCCAGCCGGCGGACGGCCGGCAGGCAGGCGGCGACGAGGATGGCGGTGACCGTGAGGTAGCCGACCGGGCCGGCCAGCCACGCCATCGGTCCGCTCCCGGCCGCGGGTACCGCGGTGCTGGTATATGACAACTGGTTTCCTTCCAAGGGGCCGCGCGCCCGGGCGATCCGGGCGCGTGCGAGTCCGCGCGTGCCGTGCCGGCAGGCGCGGACTCGGTGCGCGGTGGTGCTACGGGCCCGTACCGGGTCGGGTCAGGGTGCTCAGCTGGCTCCACGGGAGGACCGCGGCCGGCTGGTCGAGCGGGCAGGGGGCGACCGCGCACCGGTCCACCACCCAGTGCAGCCCGTCGGCGGCCGGGTACCAGGCCAGCGGGGTGGTGCTGCCGTCCTTGCCGGGCCGCATCGACAGCTGCGCCAGCTCGGCAGTGTCCACCATGGACCCGATCGCCTGGCTGAGCGCGGCGCGCATCTGCCGGTCGACCGCGTCCACGTTGGTGAACAGGTCGGCCGCGACGACGGTGGTACCGCTGTCGGTGTCCACCACCAGGGCGGTGGAGGTGTTGTCCGGGGTGACACCGCCGTAGTCGGCGACCTCGTCCAGCCGCACCGAGAGGTACCGGCCCCACGTCTCGACCGCGCCCGTGGTGATTTCCAGCGTGTACCCGCTGGACTGCGCCAGGGACTCGTTGGCCGCCTGCGTGCGGTACGCGGTGACCAGGCTGTCCACCCGGTCGCTGAACAGCGTGTCGACGCGCTGGGCGACACCGGCCGAGCCGCCGGACGCATGGGGTACCGGATAGGTCAGCGCCGCCGCGGTGCCGGAGACCGTACCGGTCTGCGCGGTGACCCGTACCGTCAGCGGCGGGGTGGCCGGCTCGGTGGCCAGCTCCGCCTGGCCCTGCGGTGCCGAACGGGCGCGCAGTGCCCACGCGCCGACACCGAACAGGAACACGGTGGCCAGCACGACGGGTACCGCGATCGCGATGAGTGCCCGCTGGCGGGGTGCGGTACCGCGCTCGGTGTGGGTACCGGGCACCTGGGCGGGGCGCAGGTCCTCCGGCGCGACCTGGTCGGCCCGGGCCGCCAGCGCGGCGCGCAGTCGCTGCTCGACAAGGCGGTCGTCCATCACCGGTTCCCCTCCGTATCCAGCATCGTGCCCAGCGCGGCTAGTGCCCGGCTGGTGGTGGACTTGACGGTGCCGCGGGAGATGCCCAGCGCCTCGGCCACCTCCAGCTCCGACATGTCCGACCAGTACCGCAGCACGAGCACCTCACGCTGCCGGCGGGGCAGCCGGTTGAGCCCGGCCAGCACCTCCCGGTGCTCCTCGGCGAGCAGCGCCACCGCGTCCGCACCCGGCTCCGGGGCCGGTGCGGGCGGGATGAACAGCCGGGCGGTACGGCGGCGCCGCAGCACCGAGCGGCACCCGTTGACCACCGCCACCCGCAGGTACCCGAGGGCCGCGTTGGGATCGCGCAGCCGGCGCCACCGGGCGTGCAGCTTGCCGAAGGCGTCCTGTACCACGTCCTCCGCCGTGGGCAGATCGTCGACCAGCAGGATGGCCAGGCGTACCAGGGCCAGCCGGTGCGCCTGGTACAGCTGCGCCAGGTCCACCGAGTCCACCACCTCGGCACGTTGCGCTCCCACCCGCACCTCCCACGCCAGCCCTGCACGGTCGGACATGAACACCTCACGATCGGTCAATACGCGAGGGAGGCTCTCGCTTGGTACACCTCCTCAGACGTTCCAGGGCGGCCGTGGTTGCTCCGCGGGGCGAAGAATCTCGCCTGGCCGGGAAAGCATCGTCGCACCGTGGTGGGGGGTTGACAGCCGATGCTTGCCTTACGTCATGCGACAACCGCCACCCCGCGCGAACCGCCGCCTGGTGCTGACTCTCGGCGCCGCGGTGCTGCTGCAGGGCTGCGCCGACCCGAAGACGTCACCCGGTGCGACAAAGCCACCGCCGACCGCGACGAACGGTGCACCACCGCCCTCTCCATCGCCCTCTCCGTCGCCGTCCGAGTCGCCCTGGGTGGTGCCGTCAGTGCGGCCGCCGTCGCCCGGCGTGTGCGTGCGCGTACCCGGACTGGTGCAGCGCCCCGGCGGTCCGCAGTACTACCTGCCCTGCCACGGCACCGACATCGCGCTGACCATCGACGACGGACCGGACCCGACCTGGACCCCGCGCATCCTCGACCTGCTCGGCAGGTACGGCGTACAGGCCACCTTCTGCATGGTCGGCAAGCGCGCCGCCGCGCACCCCGAACTGGTGGCGGCGGTGGCCAAGGGCGGGCACCACATCGCCAACCACACCTTCACCCACCCGCTGGAGCTGCCCCGGCTGACCCCGGAGCAGATCGGCGACGAGATCGGCCACGCCAGCGACGTGCTGGCCGACCTGACCGGCGAGCAGCCGACCCTGTTCCGATCCCCCGGGGGAAACTGGTCACCCGCCGTGCTGGAGCTGTGTACCCAGCACGGCATGCGCCCGCTCGGCTGGTCGGTGGATCCGCGCGACTGGTCCCGGCCCGGCGTGCGGCACATCGTCCAGACGATTCTCACCAAGACCGGGCCGGGATCCATCATTCTCGACCACGACGGCGGCGGTGACCGCTCACAGACGCTCAACGCGCTGACCATCGCGCTGCCCCGGCTGCTCGCCGCGGGATACCACTTCACCCAGCCCTGAGTTTGTTGCTTGTTCCGCCCCGCACCGGTACGTCATGCTCGGGGGCGTGCTGGAGCTTTCCACCGGGGCCACGGTCGACGATCGCTACACACTCATCGAGCGGCTCGGGCAGGGTGGCACCGCCGTGGTGTGGCGCGGCTTCGACGACCTGCTGCAGCGGCCGGTGGCGGTGAAGGTGCTGCACCCCGACATCGCCGCCGACGCGGACCTGCGGACGATGATCCACCAGGAGGCGCGGGCCGCCGGCCGCCTCTCCCACCCGAACATCACCCGGGTGTACCACTACGGCGAGGTCACCCTGCCCGGCCGCGCGAGCGCCGCGTACGTGGTGATGGAGCTGCTGGAGGGGCACAGCCTCAGCGACCGGCTGGCCGACGGGCCGCTGCCCTGGCCCGAGGCGGTTCTCGCGCTGGCCCAGGCGGCCGCGGCGCTCGCCGCCGCGCACCGGTCCGGCATCGTGCACCGGGACGTCACGCCGACGAACATCATGCTCACCGACACCGGGGCCAAGGTGCTCGACTTCGGCATCGCCGCGCTCGCCGGCCACCAGGGCGACCCGGAGGGGCACCGCATGGGTACGCCCGCGTAC
>DATEJJ010000177.1:0-7160 GCA_035278125.1 Rugosimonospora sp. | reverse complement strand
GGGTCCGGCGTTGGGGACGTTGAGTGTGCGGGAGCAGCGGATTGTGTTGTTGCGGTTTTTCGGGAATTTGACGCAGACGCAGATCGCGGAGCGGGTGGGTATCTCGCAGATGCACGTGTCCCGGCTGCTCGCCCGATCTCTTGTCGCTCTGCGCGGTCAGTTGGCCATGGATTGAGTGACACGGTTTGCCGGGGGTGGCGGCGGGTACCAGAAGGACATGTACTTTCTGCTATGGATTCTCGCCGTCATCCTCGTCATCGCCGGTATCTTCGCGCTGTTGCGGCGGCAACTGCTCTGGGGCATTGTCCTGATCATTGTCGGCCTGCTGGTGGGCCCGGGTGGCGTCAGCATCTTTCATTGACGCGGGTCCGGCCGCGACTACAGATCCTCGACGTACGTGACGCGCCGGCCGAGCGCGTCACGTACCTTGTCGACCGCCCCGACAAGCGGATCGGCCACCTTGTTCCACGGCGCCCGGACCGGGATCTGCGGCCGCGACGGCGCCGCCTCCAGCGCGATCTCCACCCGGTTGCCGAGCCCTACCAACGCCTCGTCGTCGAGTACCCGCGCCAGCGGCGCCCAGCAGCGACCGCTCGCTGGCGACCCGCGCGCCATCCGGGTCGGTGAGCCGTCCGGCCAGGTCGGCCAGGAGCGCGTGCTGCCCGCCCAGGACCTGCGCCAGCGTCGGGCCGGCCGGGCGGTACTCCAGGTCAGCGGCGACCCGGGGCAGCCGCGGTAGCAGCGCGGGCATGGCGCCCCGGGTACCCGACCTCCCCGCCGGGCAAACTCCGGGCGGGGGCTGGTAGGAAGAGAGCATGACGGACGGCGCTGCCGGTGAGGTTGTCGACCTGTGCCGCGACCTCATGCGGATCGACACGACCAACACCGGTGACACGGCCACGTCGGCGGGCGAGCGGGTCGCCGCCGAGTACGTGGCCGCGAAGCTGGCTGAGGTGGGCCTGGAGCCGGCGATCCGGGAGACGGAGCGCGGCCGTACCAACGTGGTGGCGCGGTTCGAGGGCGCCGACCCGGGACGCGGCGCGCTGCTGGTGCACGGGCACCTGGACGTGGTACCCGCCGAGGCGGGCGAGTGGTCGGTGCCGCCGTTCGCCGGTGAGATCCGCGACGGGTACCTGTGGGGCCGCGGCGCGATCGACATGAAGGACTTCGACGCGATGATCCTCGCGGTGGTACGCGACTGGCGCCGGCGCGGGGTACGCCCGCCGCGCGACCTGGTGCTCGCGTTCACCGCCGACGAGGAGGCGGGCAGCACGCTGGGCGCGCGGTTCCTGGTGGACGAGCATCCCGACCTGCTGGACGGCTGCACCGAGGCGGTCGGTGAGGTGGGCGGGTTCTCGTACACCGTCAACGAGGACCTGAGGCTGTACCTGGTGGCGACGGCCGAGAAGGGCGTGGACTGGCTGCGCCTGCGTACCCGCGGGCGGCCGGGCCACGGCTCGATGGTGCACGAGGACAACGCGGTGACCGCGCTGTGTGAGGCCGTCGTGCGGGTCGGGCACCACCGGTTCCCCCTCGAAGTGACGCCGACCGTACGCGCCTTCCTGGAGCAGGTGTCCGAGCTGCTGCACATCGAGCTGGACCCGGACGACCCGGAGACCGCGGTGGCCAAGCTGGGCCCGATCGCGCGGCTGATCGGCGCCACGGTCCGCAACACCGCCAACCCGACCCGCCTGTCGGCCGGGTACAAGGACAACGTCATTCCCAGTTCAGCCACGGCCACCATCGACTGCCGCACCCTGCCGGGCCAGACCGACACCTTCCTGGACCAGTTGCGCGCGGTGGTCGGCGAGGACGTGGAGATCGAGTACATCCAGCGGCAGCCGGGCATCGAGACGACGTTCGACGGCGCGCTCGTGGACGCCATGGCCGCGGCGCTGCGGGCCGAGGATCCGGGCGCCCGCGCCGTCCCCTACATGCTCTCCGCGGGTACCGACGCGAAGGCGTTCACGTCGCACGGTATCCGCTGTTTCGGGTTCACGCCGCTGCGGCTGCCGCCCGACCTCAACTTCGCCGCGCTGTTCCATGGCATTGACGAGCGGGTACCGCTCGACGGACTACAGTTCGGCGTGCGAGTGCTCGACCGGTTCCTCTCCCAGTCCTGACAACAACTCCTCACTCCCGGGGGTCACCATGTCCGACGACCAGTACGCGCAGCTCGACGCCGCCTTGGAGAAGGTGGTCGGGGCGGCGCGTTCGCACCTCGCCGCGGTCAAGGCGGCGCAGGGGCGCATTGACGACGATGACGTATGGCGCGCGTACGTCGAGCTGAACAACGCCTCCTACGAGTACGACGAGCTGCTGCTGGACGCCTTCGGTGAGGTCACGCCCTGGGACGTGGACGCCATCGACCCGGACGAGGCGGACCGCGAGTTCGGGGTGGGCATCGACGAGGAGGGCGAGGAGAGCGCCGACCCGTACCCGCACGTGGTGTCGGTACGGCAGCGCCGCGACTACCGGGTACCGAGCGTGGCCGGGCTGATCCGGGCCGCTGAGGAGGCCCGGGCCGGTGCGGCGCACACCGAGGACGACGAGGCGGAGCCGGTCGAGTCGGTCAGCGAGGCGATCCTGGAGCTGCTGCAGGCGGGCGACGGTTCGCTGGCCGCGCTGGACGTGCCGGAGCTGGAGCCGATGGACGGCGTCGTCGTGGTCGCGGAGGTGGCCAGCGCGCTGGACCTGGAGGCGTACGACGAGACGGACGGCGCGGGCCCGTTCGAGCTGGAAGAGGACGACCACCTCGTCGGTCGCCTGGACGAGCACCCGTACACCGGCCAGGAGGAAGAGGAACTCGACGTGGAAGAGGACGCCGAGGACGCCGAGGATGCCGAGGTCGGCAAGTAGCCGGCCCCGCGCGGTCGTTCGGAGCTGTCAGTAGGAGATGCCGGGCTGGGGCGTCGACCCCACCCGGCGTCGCAGCAGCACCTTGCGGGTACCGTCGCGGAACAGCTGCACCCGGGCCAGTTCCCAGCCGCTGAACTCGGCCTGGATGGCCAACTGCGCCGCCGCGGTCAGCCTGTCGACATTTGCTGGTAACCGGAGCGGCGCGTATTCGTAGTCCATGTCCTGGATACTGCCCCCTCGGCGGGAGCCGGATCAACCCTGACGTTCGGGGTATCCGAAGTCGATCGCGGAGACGTCGTCCAGCGCGCGGCTGATCTCCAGCGGCAGCGCGACGTCCTCCACCTGGAGCGCGACGAGCAGCTGACCGACGGTACGCGCACCCAGGATCGGCGCCACCACGCCCGGCCGGTCGCGTACCCACGCCAGCGCCACCTCCAGGGGTGACACGCCGAGCCCGTCCGCCGCGGTGACCACCGACTCCACGATCGCCGACGAGCGCGGGTCCAGGTACCGCGCGACGAACAGCTCGAAGTGCGGCGACGCCGCCCGCGAGTCGACCGGCCGGCCGTGCCGGTACTTGCCGGTGAGCACCCCGCGCCCCAGCGGCGACCAGGGCAGCACGCCCAGGCCGAGGCTGGCGCAGCCGGGCAGCAGCTCGCGCTCGACGCCGCGCTCCAGCAGCGAGTACTCCACCTGGGTGGAGACCAGCGGGGCGCGACCCGGCCAGGCCAGCTGCCAGCTCGCCGCCTGCGCGGTCTGCCAGCCGGAGAAGTTGGACACCCCGACGTACCTCGCCCGCCCCGAGGTGACCGCGAAGTCGAGCGCGGCCAGGGTCTCGTCCAGCGGCGTGTCCGGGTCGTACCCGTGCACCTGCCACAGGTCCACGTGCTCCACGCCCATCCGGCGCAGCGACTGGTCCAGGCTGCGCAGCAGGTGGCCGCGGGACGCGTCGTGCCGGCGCTCCTGGCTCGGCCGCAGCCCGGCCTTGGTGCCCAGCAGCAGGTCCTCGCGGGGTACGCCGGTGGCGAGCAGGGCGCCGATCACTTCCTCGGAGTCCCCGTCGCCGTACACGTCGGCGGTGTCCAGCAGGTTGCCGCCGGCGTCCAGGAACGTCTTGAGCTGCGCGGCAGCGTCGTCCGCGTCGGTGTCCCGGCCCCAGGTCATGGTGCCGAGCGCGAGCCGGGACACCAGGAGTCCGGCCCGGCCGAGCGGTCGCTGCTGCATGAGATGTGAAACTACCGGCGCGGCCGGGGCCGCCGGGGGCGCCCCGCCGTGTACCCTCAGCCGCGCCCTCGGCGAGGACAGCTACCCTGGTGCGACCCGGGTGGTGGGGCCGCCGCACCAATGGTGCCAATGGGGCGAAACAGGAGGAGACCATGCGACTCGGACTCATGCTGGGGTACCAGACGGCCTGGACGACGCCCGCCGACCACCTGGCATTCGCGCAGGAGGCCGAGCGGCTCGGCTTCGCGGTGGTCTGGGCGGCCGAGGCGTACGGGTCGGACTCGCCCACCATCCTCGCCTGGATCGCCGGCCAGACCTCGCGCATCGACATCGGTACCGCGGTCATGCAGATCCCGGCCCGCTCCCCGGCGATGACCGCGATGACGGCGGCCAGCCTGGACGCCCTCTCGGGTGGCCGGTTCCGGCTCGGGCTCGGCGTGTCCGGGCCGCAGGTCTCCGAGGGCTGGCACGGGGTGCGCTTCGGCCGGCCGCTGGCCCGCACCCGGGAGTACGTCGAGATCGTCAAGCTGGCCGTGGCCCGCAAGGAGGTCTCCTACGACGGCGAGTTCTACCAGCTGCCGCTGCCCGGGGGGCCGGGCAAGGCGCTGCGCCTGGGCTTCCACCCGCCGCGCGAGGCGATCCCGATCTACCTGGCCGCGGTGGGCCCGAAGAACCTGGAGCTGGCCGGCGAGATCGCGGACGGCTGGCTCGCCGTGTTCTACGCGCCCGAGTTCGCGAGCGACCAGCTGGCCACCATCGCCGCCGGCCGGGCCCGGGTGGGCAAGACGATGGACGACTTCGACGTGGTGCCGTCGGTACCGGTGGTGACCGGCGACGACGTGGCCACCTGCGCCGAGCTGGTGCGCTGGTACGCGGCCCTGTACGTGGGCGGCATGGGCAGCCGCGAGCAGAACTTCTACAACCAGCTCGCCACCCGGATGGGGTACGGCGACGCCGCCCGCGAGGTGCAGGAGCTGTACCTGTCCAAGCGGCAGCGGGAGGCCGCGGCCGCGGTACCGCTGGAGTTCATCGACCGCACCTCCCTGCTCGGCCCCACCGAGCGCATCGCGGAGCGGCTCGGCCAGTACGCCGCCGCGGGCGTGACCACTCTGTGCGTCTCGCTGTTCGCCGCGGACCGGGAGTCCGGGGTGCGTACGCTGCGAACGATCGCGGATGCGCTGGACAAGTCCGGAGTGGGGGAGTAACTGGTGACCATCTACGGGGCGCCGCAGCAGCCGCCGGCCGAACCGCCGCAGCACCTCCCGCCCCGGCAGCCCACCCGGGCCCCGCAGTACGGCGCCCCGCCATCCGCCGCCCCGCCGCCCCGTCCCACCGGCACCGTGTACGGCTCTTCGGTCCCGGCGGGTACCAACCGGATGGCCGTCCTGTCGCTGGTCTTCGCGTTCGTGTTCAGCCCGCTCGGCGTGGTCTTCGGGCACCTGGCCAGGAAGCAGATCCGGGCCACCCGGCAGGGCGGCGCCGGGCTGGCCACCGCCGGCCTGGTCATCGGGTACGCGGTGCTGAGCATCCAGGTGCTGGCGATCGGGAGCGCGGCCGAGAAGGCCGGTACCGGCATGCCGGTCTGGAAGGCGTTCGTGCTCGGCATCGTGGAGGGGGTCACCGAGTTCCTGCCGGTCTCCTCGACCGGGCACCTCACCATCGCCGAGAAGGTGCTGGGGTTGAAGGTGGACGACGCGGCGGTCACCGGGTTCACCGCGGTGATCCAGGTCGGCGCGATCTTCGCCGCCATCCTGTACTTCTTCCCGGACATCTCGCGCATCGTCAAGGGCCTGGTCCGCGGCCTGCTCAACAAGGAGCACCGGGACTTCGACTTCCGGTTCGGCTGCTACGTGGTGGCCGGCTCGGTGCCGATCGCGATCGTCGGCCTGGCCGGCAAGGACATCGTCAAGGGCCCGCTGCGCAGCCTCTGGGTGGTGGCCGCCGCGCTGATCCTGTGGAGCGCCGTGATGATCTACGCGGAGCGGGCCGGCCGGCAGTCCCGGGGCGAGGGCGAGGTGTCCCTCAAGGACGCGATCGTCATCGGGCTCATGCAGTGCATCGCGCTGGTACCCGGGGTGTCCCGGTCCGGTACCACCATCTCGGGTGGCCTGCTGCGGGGGCTGGACCGGGTGACCGCCACCCGGCTCTCCTTCTTCCTCGGCATCCCCGCGCTCACCGCGGCCGGCCTGTACGAGCTGAAGGACGCGCTCAAGGGCAACAGCGTCGGGGTACCCGCGCTCGCGATCGGCACACTGGTCAGCTTCGCGGTGGCGTACGTGTCCATCGCGTGGCTGCTCAAGTTCGTGGTACGCCACTCGATCGCCACGTTCGTCTGGTACCGCGTCGGGCTCGGCCTCATCCTCGTCGTGGTGCTCGGCACGCACCTGCTGGCCGCCACGTAATCTTGCCCGCGTGGCAACCCTCATCCTGCTCCGGCACGGCCGCACCACCTCCAACGCGGGCGGCACGCTCGCCGGGCACCAGCCCACCGAGCTGGACGAGGCCGGCCGGGCGCAGGCCACCGCGGTGGGTGACCGGCTGCGCGCCGGCGGGTTCCCGCTCGCGGTGGTGGTGACCAGCCCGCTGCTGCGCTGCCGGCAGACCGTGGCGCTGGCGCTGCCCGGGGCGGCGCCGGTCGAGGAGGAGCGGCTGGTCGAGTGCCGGTACGGCGACTGGGAGGGGCAGCCGCTCAAGTCGCTGGCCAAGCTGCCGCTCTGGCGGGTGGTCCAGTCCCACCCGAGCGCGGCCACCTTCCCCAACGGGGAGTCGATGGCGGAGATGTCCGCGCGCGCGGTGGCCGCGGTACGCGACTGGGACGCCCGGGTGGAGGCGGAGTACGGCCCGGACGCGGTCTGGCTGGCGTGCAGCCACGGGGATGTGATCAAGGCCATCGTGGCGGACGCGCTCGGCATGCACCTGGATCTGTTCCAGCGGATCGCGGCGGACCCCGCCGCGCTGGCGGTCATCCGGTACACCCCGTTGCGCCCGTTCGTGTTCCGGGTCAACGACACGGCCGGCGACCTGTCGGTACTGCGGCCGCCGCGGCGCCGCCGCCGTGGCGGCGCGCGGGTGTCGGA
>DATEJJ010000176.1:0-6047 GCA_035278125.1 Rugosimonospora sp. | reverse complement strand
GTTGGGCCGGCGCGTCGCGCTGCTCGGCCTGGTCTGCGGCACGGCCTTCGCGGTGGCGGTACTCGCCGGGGCGCCGGTGCTGCCGCGCCTGTTCACCGGCGACCCGCAGGTGTACCGGCAGGCGATGATCGTCTGGCCGTTCTTCATCGCCATGCTGCCCGCGGCGGGCGTGGTGTTCGCCCTGGACGGGGTGCTGCTGGGCGCGGGCGACGTGCGGTACCTGCGCAACCTCACCCTGGTCGCCGGGCTGGGCGGGTTCCTGCCGGCCATCTGGCTGGCGTACGCGCTGCGGCTCGGGCTGGCCGGCGTGTGGACCGGGCTGGTGCTGTTCATCGCGATCCGGCTGGCCGCGCTGCTGGACCGGCTGCGTACCGGTCGCTGGATCGTGCTGGGCGCCAGCCTCCCCGCCCGGCGCTGAGGGTGCGTGGCAGGCTGTGCGGGTGGATCCCACCGGCCTCCTGGTCCTCGACAAGCCCGCCGGCCTCACCTCCCACGACGTGGTGGCGCGGGTACGGCGCCTCGCCGGTACCCGGCGGGTCGGGCACGGTGGCACGCTCGACCCGATGGCCACCGGGGTACTGATCATCGGCGTCGGCCGGGCCACCCGGCTGCTCACGTACGTGATCGGGTCGGGCAAGGCGTACTCGGCCACGATCCGGCTGGGCCAGTCCACGATCACCGACGACGCCGAGGGCGAGGTGGTCGCGTCGGTACCCGCGGACGCCGTGACGGACGAGCGGATCCGGGCCGGGCTCGCGGTACTGACCGGCGAGATCGCGCAGGTACCGAGCGCGGTCAGCGCCATCAAGATCAACGGCAGGCGCTCGTACGCCCGGGTTCGCTCCGGCGAGCAGGTGTCGCTGGCGCCCCGGCAGGTCACCGTGTACCGGCTGGACCTGCTGGCGGTACGGCGCGCCGAGCCGGGCCTGGTGGACCTGGACGTGTCGGTCGAGTGCTCCAGCGGCACGTACGTCCGCGCGCTCGCCCGGGACCTGGGCGCCGGCCTGGGCGTGGGCGGGCACCTGACGGCGCTGCGGCGTACCGCGGTGGGCGGGTTCACGCTGGCCGAGGCGGTCACCCTGGAGCAACTGGCCGAGGACCCGCGCGCCCGGCTGGTGTCGCTGTCCGACGCGGCCGGCCGGCTGCTGCCCCGGCGGGACGCGTCCGAGGAAGAGGCGCGGGTACTAGCGCACGGCGGGCCGCTGGCCGGCCAGGGCATCGAGGGCCCGTACGCGGTGTTCGCGCCGTCCGGCGAGGTGCTGGCCGTGGTGGCCGAGCGGGCCGGGCGGGCGCGGGCCGAGGTGGTGCTCTCCCCGGCCCCCTGACGCGGCTACTACCATTGCCAGACGTGCGGCTGACTCGCGTCCGGTTGCTTGCCGGAACCTGCCTGGCCGCCGCGTCCCTCCTCGCGGGCTGCGGCACCGCGAATCCGACGCCGGAAGTCGCACCTGCCACCAGCGGCGTTCCGATCCCCGCGCCCGCCTCGACGAGCGCCGCGGCCAGCCCGGCCGCGTCGGGCCCGGTCGCCGGTAGCCTGGCCGCCGGCAGCTTGGCGGGCAAGGTCATCGCGGTGGACCCGGGGCACAACGGCGACGCCGGAGCGCATCCGGAGATCGTCAACAAGCTGGTCAACGCGGTCAGCAAGTGGAAGCCGTGCGAGACGACCGGCACCGAGACCGACGCGGGGTACAGCGAGGCGGCGTTCAACCTCGACGTGGCCGTCCGGCTGGCCGCCCTCCTGCGCGCGGCGGGCGCGACCGTGGTGCTGACCCGTACCGACAACAACGGCGTCGGGCCGTGCTTCGACCAGCGGGCGGCCATCGGCAACAAGGCACACGCGGACGCGGCCGTGTCCATCCACGCCGACGGCGCCCCGGCCAGCGGGCACGGGTTCCACGTGCTGGTACCGGTCGACGTGCACGGCCCGTCCACCGCGATCCTGGTACCGTCCGGCCGGCTGGGCGTGGACCTGCGGGACGCGTACGCGGCGGGTACCGGGCTGCCGCCGTCCACCTACATCGGTACCGACGGCATCGACCCGCGCTCCGACATGGGCGGGCTGAACCTGTCGACGGTACCCAAGGTCATGCTGGAGTGCGGCAATATGCGCAACGCGGGCGACGCCGCCAAGCTGAGCGCCCCGGCGTTCCGCCAGCGCATCGCGGTGGCCATCGCGGACGGGCTGGCCCGCTTCCTGACGTAACCTCTGATCTATGCAGCGGTGGCGGGGGTACGAGTCGGCGCCCGGCGGGTGGGGGCGCTCGGTGGCGACCATCGGCGTCTTCGACGGGGTGCACCGGGGCCACCAGGAGATCATCGGGCACGCCGTGAAGCGCGCGCGCGACCTGGGCCTGCAGTCCGTGGTGGTGACGTTCGACCCGCACCCGGCCGAGGTGGTACGCCCCGGCTCGCACCCGGCGATCCTGACCGAGCCGGCGCGCAAGGCCGAGCTGGTCGAGGAGCTGGGCGTGGACGTGCTGTGCGTACTCCCGTTCACCCCGGACCTGGCCCGGCTGCCGGCCGAGCAGTTCGTGCACGACGTGCTGGTCGAGCACCTGCACGCGGCCGTGGTGGTGGTGGGCGAGAACTTCCGGTTCGGCCACCGCGCCGCCGGTGACGTGCGCCTGCTTGCCCGGCTGGGCCGCACCTTCGGCTTCGCCACCGAGGGTGCGCCGCTGGTCATGTCGGACGGGACGCCGTTCTCCTCGACGTACATCCGCGCCTGTGTGGACGCGGGCGACGTGGCCGCGGCGGCCGCCGCCCTGGGCCGGCCGCACCGGATCGAGGGGGTGGTGGTCCGCGGCGACCGGCGCGGCCGGGAGCTGGGCTTCCCCACCGCCAACCTGCTCTGCGCGCAGCACGTCGCGGTGCCCGCCGACGGTGTCTACGCCGCCTGGCTGGTCCGCCGGGACCAGCACCTTTCCGGGCGAGCGCAGCCGGAGCCGGGTCTGGGCGGAGGCGAGCACGCCCAGCGCTTTCCGGCAGCCGTGTCGATCGGTACGAATCCCACGTTCTCCGGGCGGGAGCGGCGGGTGGAGGCGTTCGTGCTGGACTTCGACGGCGACCTGTACGGCGAGCGGCTGGCCCTGGACTTCGTCGCGCACCTCCGCGAGATGCGCCGGTACGACGGGATCGAGCCGCTGGTGGCGCAGATACACCAGGACGTGGCGGACACCCGCAGCGCGTTGTCCGGGTGACGTGCTGGTAACGTTGACCCGACGTCGGGTTACCGACGTACCTCCGCTTGCCTGCTCGACGCCGCGGGTACGGAGCGTGGAACCCGTAGACGAGGGAGAATATGGCGCTCGAAGCTGAGCTCAAGACCAAGATCATGCACGAGTACGCGACCCACGAGGGCGACACCGGTTCGCCCGAGGTGCAGGTGGCGGTGCTCACCAAGCGGATCGCGGACCTGACCGAGCACCTGAAGGTGCACAAGCACGACCACCACAGCCGTCGCGGCCTGCTGCTGCTGAACGGCCGGCGCCGTCGGCTGCTCAACTACCTGCGGAAGACCGACATCCAGCGCTACCGGTCGCTCATCGAGCGGCTCGGCCTGCGCCGGTAGCACCATCGCAGGGGGAGTGACCACGGTCGCTCCCCCTCGCCTCAACTACAGAAAGCCACGCCAACCTCACACGTAGGGGAGCCAGTCGGCGCACCGGTCTTTGGTAGTGGCCCTCGGGATCGGCTCGACGATCCCGCGAGCTTCGATCGAAGACCGGCCCGCCTGGAAGCTTCTCGAGGTCGTGGCACACGACTGAAGGAGCATCACACTCACATGCCAGAGCAGAACACTCTCGGCCCACAGCACAGCACCGCGGTGATCGACAACGGTCCGTTCGGCACCCGCGAGGTCACGTTCTCCACCGGCCGGCTGGCCAAGCAGGCCGCCGGCTCCGCGCTGGCGCAGCTCGGCGACACCGTCGTGCTGTCCGCCACCACGGCCAGCAAGACCCCCCGTGACCAGTTCGACTTCTTCCCGCTCACGGTGGACGTGGAGGAGCGGATGTACTCGGCCGGGCGCATCCCCGGCTCGTTCTTCCGCCGCGAGGGGCGCCCCACCGAGGACGCCATCCTGACCTGCCGCCTGATCGACCGGCCGCTCCGCCCGAGCTTCGTCAAGGGGCTGCGCAACGAGATCCAGGTCGTCGAGACGGTGCTGGCGCTGGACCCGCAGCACCCGTACGACGTGGTCGCGATCAACGCCGCGTCGCTGTCCACCAAGCTCGCCGGCCTGCCGTTCTCCGGCCCGATCGGGGCCACCCGGGTGGCGCACGTCGACGGGCGCTGGGTGTCCTTCCCCACGCACGCGGAGCTGGAGCGGGCCACCTTCGACATGGTGGTCGCCGGCCGGGTGCTGGCCGACGGCGAGGTCGCGATCATGATGGTCGAGGCCGAGGCCACCGAGCACACGATCGCGCTGATCGCGGGCGGCGCCACCGCACCCACCGAGGAGGTCGTGGCCAGCGGCCTGGAGGCGGCGAAGCCGACCATCCGGGAGCTGTGCCGGGCCCAGGACGAGCTGGCCGCGGTGGCCGCGAAGCCGACGGGCGAGTTCCCGGTCTTCCTCGACTACCAGGACGACGCGTACGAGGCCGTGTCCGGCGCGACCGCGGGCGAGGTCGCCGAGGCGCTGCGCATCGCCGGCAAGGCGGAGCGCGAGGAGGCGCTGGACCGGATCAAGGACGCCGCGCACGCCCAGCTCGACGCCCAGTTCGAGGGGCGCGAGAAGGAGATCGGCGCCGCGTTCCGGTCGGTGGTGAAGAAGGAGGTACGCGCCCGGGTCCTGCGCGACCAGGTGCGCATCGACGGCCGCGGGCTGCGCGACATCCGGCCGCTGACCGCCGAGGTGGGCGTGCTGCCGCGGGTACACGGGTCGGCGCTCTTCGAGCGGGGCGAGACCCAGATCCTCGGCGTGACCACGTTGAACATGCTGCGCATGGAGCAGGCGCTGGACACGCTGTCGCCGCAGAAGACCAAGCGGTACATGCACAACTACAACTTCCCGCCGTTCTCGACCGGTGAGACCGGCCGGGTCGGCGCGCCGAAGCGCCGCGAGATCGGGCACGGCGCGCTGGCCGAGCGGGCGCTGATCCCGGTGCTGCCCGGCCGCGAGGAGTTCCCGTACGCGATCCGGCAGGTCTCCGAGGCGCTGAGCTCCAACGGCTCCACCAGCATGGGCTCGGTGTGCGCCTCGACCATGGCGCTGCTGTCCGCGGGCGTACCGCTGAAGGCGCCGGTGGCGGGTATCGCGATGGGCCTGATCTCGGACGAGGTGGACGGCAAGACCAGCTTCGTCACGCTGACCGACATCCTCGGCGCCGAGGACGCGTACGGCGACATGGACTTCAAGGTCGCCGGTACCGCGGAGTACGTCACGGCGCTGCAACTGGACACCAAGCTGGACGGCATCCCGTCGGACGTGCTGGCCGCGGCGCTGCAGCAGGCGCACGAGGCCCGGCAGACGATCCTCGGCGTGATGGCCGAGGCGATCGGCTCGCCGGCCGGCATGTCGCAGTACGCGCCGCGGGTCACCACGATCCGCATCCCGGTCGACAAGATCGGCATGGTGATCGGGCCCAAGGGCCAGACCATCAACGCGATCCAGGACGAGACCGGCGCCGAGATCACGATCGAGGACGACGGCACCATCTACGTGGGCGCCACCGACGGCCCGTCCGCGGACGCGGCGGTGGAGCGGATCAACGCGATCGCCAACCCGACGCTGCCCAAGGTGGGCGACAAGTTCCTGGGTACGGTCGTGAAGACCGCCGCGTTCGGCGCGTTCATCTCGCTGCTGCCGGGCCGCGACGGCCTGCTGCACATCTCCAAGGTGGGTAACGGCAAGCGGGTCGAGCGGGTCGAGGACTTCCTCAACGTGGGCGACAAGGTCGAGGTGCAGATCGCGGACATCGACCAGCGCGGCAAGATCTACCTGGACAAGGTGCGCCCGGAGGGCGAGGAGGCGCCGGCCGAGTCCGGTGAGCGGCCCGCCGGCCGGGACCGCGGCGACCGGCCGGACCGGGGCCCGCACAACCGCGGCG
>DATEJJ010000175.1:0-5314 GCA_035278125.1 Rugosimonospora sp. | reverse complement strand
CGGAGCGGCGCGGCGTCGTCCGAGGTGGCCGGTATCGGGATGGCCGGCTGAGCGAGCGCGCGCGGGGGCAGCTCAAATCGTCCCGGCAGCGGCGCCACCGCCTCGTCCGGGCCGGCCGGCCGGGGCGTACCTGGTGGCGGTGCGAGATCGTGTCGTCCCGGCAGGGGCGCTGCCTCGTTCACCGGGGCCGGCAGCGGTGTGTCCGCCGGCTGCGCGAGGCCGTCCGGAGCGACCTCGTGCCGCCCGTAGGTCGGTGGTCCGCCGCCGAACGCGGGCGCATCCGGCGAGGTCTGCTGCCCGGGCGCCAGCGGTACGGGTGGCGCGGGGTCGGACGGCGTAGGCGGGAACCGCAGCCCGGACGGGAACGGCGTCAGCGGTGGTGGCGGTACCAGTTCGAACGCCGACGCCGGCTCGCCGGAGCGGTACATGGTGGCGGCCGGCCGCGGCTGCGGCAGCTCGGTGGCGGATGGTGGGGCCGCGTGCGGTACCGAGACCCGCCCGACCGCACCCTGCGTGGGTACCGGCTGGGGGTCCGACCAGCCGCGAGGTGCGGGTTCGGCGGCGCCGTCGATGTCGGTGGTCGACGGCCAGAGCGCACCCGGCCCGGGTGGCGCGGGCAGCTCGAACGGGTCCTGGCTGCCGTCCGGGTCGGGTACCCGCTCAGGCAGCGCGGCGCCCACCGGTGGAGGCGGCGGCAGCGGCGGGAGATCCTCGCCGGTACCCGACGCGGCCCGCGACCCGCCCGGTTCCGCAGGGCTCACCGGTGCGTCCCGGTAGCCGTAGCGGTCGTCCATCCCAGCCTCCCACGTCGTGCTCGCGCCCCACCCGCCCGAGGGTAGCCGGCCGGCCGGGAGCCTCGGTTCACCGTGCCACACTCCGTCCACCGGGCACAGCCCACCCTCGGAGGGGCAGTCTCGTCCGGTGCGCGGACGCGGGTCAACTGGCGGACGTCGATACCGAGGGGGACACGCTCGATGATCTCGCCGGGCTCTGGGACGCCGCGGCCGAGGCGCTGGGGCTCGGACTCGTGCTGGGACTGGGCGGAGGTGCGCTGGTCGGCGCGCTGGACGGCTTCGTGCTGCTGGGTGGCGGTGCCGACGGCTCGTGGCTGGGCGGAGGCGGCGGCGCTGACGGCGCGTGGCTGGGGGTGCGCGACGGGGTCGGCGATGGCGACGGGGACGGGCTGGGTGGCGGCGTCGGTGCGGCTACCGCCGGTACCACCCGGGTGGCGCCGAAGAACGCGGACCACCACACCGTGTTGACCCGCACCACGGCCCCGGTGTGCGGGGACTCGACCATCTTGTTGTCGCCGAGGTACATGGCGACGTGCGAGATCGTGGTCCAGTCGGTCTTGCTGACCGTACTGAAGAACAGCAGGTCACCGGGGAGCAGCTTGGTCACGTCGATCGGGGTGGTGCCGTGGTACTGGTCCTTGGCGACCCGCGGGATGCTGAAGTTGGCCTGCTGGTACGAGCGCCAGGTCAGCCCGGAGCAGTCGTACGCGTCGAAGCCTTCGGCGCCCCACAGGTACGGCTTGCGGAGCTGGCTGAGCGCGAACCTGACCGCCTTGAGCGCGATCGGGTTGGCGACCTGGCCGTCCACGTTGCTGCCGGCCGCGAACTGTCCGGCCAGCTGCTGGTCGGTCGCCTCCTGCGCGGCCTCGGCCTGCGCCACCGCCTGCGTGTTGTTGTCGCGCAGGGTGGTCAGGGCGGTGGCGCGCTTGGCGTACTCGGCGGAGAGCTGGTCGCGTAGCTGATCGGCCTGCTGCTCGGTGCTCTGCGCGGCCTGGTACGCGGTCTGCGCCTCCTGCTGTACCTGGTCGGCGCGGGCCGCGTCCTGCAGGGCCGACTGGCTGCCCGCCACCCCGCCCGGCGTGCTGTCGCCGACACCGAAGCCGGGGGCGAGTACCCCCAGCTCGTGCATGGTGTTGGCGTACTGGCCGAACGGCCCCAGGGCCTCGGCCTTCTTGTACGCCTCGGCGGCGGCGTTGTTCGCCCGCTCCCGCATGTCGGCCGCGAACGACTGGGCCTGCTGCAGCGTCTGGTCGGCGGACACGGTGATGTCGTGCGCCTGGACCGCGGTGATCTGGGCCTGTTTGAGCTGCTCGCCCAGCGCCTCGACGGCGGAGGTCTCGTTCATGATCTGGGTGCCGAGCGGGCCGGCGACCGGCGTTGCCGGGGTGGTCGAGGTGCCGCTCCCCGGGATCTGGGCCGGGGTGGTGGCGACCGGGACGGCACCGGTGTCGGGCACCGTGTTGTTGCCGGGATCCGCGCCGGCAGGTCTGGGTATCAGCAGGCACAGCGCCGTGCACGCGACTAGTGACCAGGTCAGTCGGCGTGTCCTGCGGTTGGTTGAGCGGATCCGCATCGACTGCTCGGGCATCCCACCGTCCCTTGCTGCGAGTGATCCGCGGGACCTCGGCGGCAGAGATCGGGTGCCGCCCAGGGCGCGAACCGTGCGGCCCCCACCGCACCCATGGCGCTGTCCTTTTCTTCCTCGTCCTGTCCTACCGCACTACGTGACCCCTGTCACCGGCGTTCAGATAACAGATCCCTGAGTGCTAGGCGAACACTCCGTGAGTTGCCCCATAAGCCACTCAAATCGGTTATTTCATGGTAGGACACTGGCCAGCGCGCGATCCTGTCGGGGCGCCGTCGTACGCTCGACCTCGTGGATGCGGGACTGAAGCGGGAACTCGAAGCGAAGGTGTACGCCGGGGAGCGGCTGTCCAGGGAGGATGGCGTCGCGCTGTACGCGAGCGACGACCTGTCCTGGCTCGGCCGGCTGGCCCACCACCGGCGCACCGAGTTGGGTGGCGACCGGGTGATGTTCAACGTCAACCGGCACCTCAACCTGACCAACGTGTGCTCCGCCTCGTGCGCGTACTGCTCCTTCCAGCGCAAGCCGGGCGAGAAGGACGCGTACACGATGCGGGTGCACGAGGCGGTGGAGAAGGCCAGGGAGATGGAGGGCGAGCAGCTCACCGAGCTGCACATCGTCAACGGCCTGCACCCGACGCTGCCGTGGAAGTACTATCCGCGGGTCCTCCGGGCACTGAAGGAGGCGTTGCCGGGCATCTCGCTCAAGTGCTTCACCGCCACCGAGATCCAGTGGTTCGAGAAGATCTCCGGCCTGCCGGCCGACGAGATCCTGGACGAGCTGATCGACGCCGGCCTGGAGTCGCTGACCGGCGGCGGCGCGGAGATCTTCGACTGGGAGATCCGCCAGCACATCGTGGACCACGCCACGCACTGGGAGGACTGGTCGCGCATCCACCGGCTGGCGCACGGCAAGGGCCTCAAAACCCCCTGCACGATGCTGTACGGGCACGTCGAAGAGCACCGGCACCGGGTCGACCACGTGCTGCGCCTGCGCGAGTTGCAGGACGAGACCGGCGGGTTCCAGGTGTTCATCCCGCTGCGCTACCAGCACGACTTCGTGGACGCGGCGGACGGGAAGATCCGCAACCGGCTGCAGGAGCGCACGACGATGGCGGCGCCGGCGGAGTCGCTGAAGACCTTCGCCGTGTCCCGCCTGCTGTTCGACAACGTGCCGCACGTGAAGTGCTTCTGGGTCATGCACGGCCTGTCCGTGGCCCAGCTCTCGCTGAACTTCGGCGTGGACGACCTGGACGGCTCGGTGGTCGAATACAAGATCACACATGACGCCGATCACTACGGCACGCCCAACACGCTGCACCGGGAGGACCTGCTCCAGCTGATCTGGGACGCGGGCTTCCAGCCGGTCGAGCGCAACACCCGGTACGAGGTGGTACGCGAGTACGACCGGCCGGTACCCCTCGCCGAGCGGCGAGCGGAACCGCAGCAGGTGTGGGCATGAGCCCGGTCGTCAAGTTCACCCTGGGGCGGGTCGGGCTCTTCGTCGCGGTCGCGGTGGTGCTGCTGCCGGTACCGCTGGACCTGCTGGTCAAGCTGATGATCGCGCTCATCGCCTCGTTCGGGCTGCAGTTCCTCGTCCTGCGCAAGTGGCGCCTGGAGATGATCGAGTACATGGACCGCTCGGTGACCCAGCGGCGGGCGGCCCGGGAGAAGCTGCGCAGCGCGCTGGCCGGCGACGACGCCGATAAGAGCTAGCGCGGCCGAAGGCCGCTCCTCCCGTGAGGATCAGGTAGGACTACGGTCTAGGGCGACCGCCTCCAGCGAAGCCGGTGCGATCCCGGTGCTGTCCCGCAACTGTCATGCCCTCGTGCCCGCCGCGGAGGGACGAGCCAGGTCGCCTGGGTAGCGGTCGCGAACCGCGCTCTCGAGGAGGGGCGCCTCGCGGGCGGGCACCATCCTCCGGGCCCGTCGGCGAAGCACCGGCCCTCCACCGACAGGAGGACCCGATGAGAAGACGTACCCCCAGATTACTGGTGGCCCTGACCGCCGCGGGCCTGGCGTTGGCCGGCTGCGCCCACCGCACCGCCGGCCCGGCCAGTGCCGGTGCCGGAGGCGCGACTCCGGCCGTCGCCTTCCCGGTCACGGTGGGCGGCGTGACGCTGCCGCAGCGGCCGTCGCGGATCGTCTCGCTGTCGCCGACCGCGACCGAGATGCTGTTCGTGATCGGCGCGGGCAGCCAGATCGCCGCCGTCGACGACCAGTCCGACTATCCGGCCACCGCGCCGCGCAGCAAGCTCTCCGGGTTCAAGCCGAGCGCGGAGGCGATCGCGGCGAAGAACCCGGACCTGGTGGTGATCTCCGACGACGTCGAGAAGATCAAGGAGCAGCTGGCCAGCTTGAAGATCCCGGTGTACCAGGCGCCGGCGGCCAAGACGCTGGACGACTCGTACACGCAGCTCACCAACCTGGGCGCGCTGACCGGCCACGCGCACCAGGCGGCCACGGAGGTGGCGCGGGAGAAGAGCGCGATCGACCAGGCGGTCGCGCAGGTACCGAAGCGGACCACGGCGCTGCGCTACTACTACGAGCTGGATCCGACGTTCTACTCCGCGACCTCGAAGACCTTCATCGGCTCCCTGCTCGGCCAGCTGGGCCTGCAGAACATCGCCGACCCGGCCGACAAGCAGGGCTCCGGGTACCCGCAGCTGTCCGCCGAGTCGATCGTCAAGGCCAACCCGGACCTGGTCTTCCTCGCCGACACGAAGTGCTGCGGCCAGTCCGCGGCCACCGTGGCCAGGCGGCCGGGCTGGTCCGGCGTGACCGCGGTGCAGAAGCACCAGGTCGTCGCGCTGGACGACGCGGTCGCGTCCCGCTGGGGGCCGCGCGTGGTGGACCTCGTGCAGACCGTCGCCGCCGCGGTGGGCAAGGTACCCGCGTCGTGACGCTCGCCGCCCGGCCACCGGCCGCGCCCGCCG
>DATEJJ010000174.1:0-4104 GCA_035278125.1 Rugosimonospora sp. | reverse complement strand
CGGCCATCGACGGTCACGGGCACCGCCACCGCGGGCGCCAGCCCGGCGTCCACCGCCCACGCCACCACGTCGCTGGCGCGGCCGTCCGAACCGTCCTGCAGGCCGTGGTCCACGGTCACGAGCCCGGCTCGCAGCCCGAGTTTCGGCGCGACATGGGCGGCGGCGCCGGCCAGTGCCAGCGAGTCGGCGCCGCCCGAGCACGCGACCAGGACAAGAGCATCCGAGGGTACGCCCACCAGCGCGCGCTTGACCGCGGTGCGGACGGCTGCCACCGGTGCCGGCAGGCGCGCACCCATCGGCGGGCCCCGCCTCAGCCGTGCACCCGGGCGACCCAGGCGTCCGGATCGGTCAGTTCGGTGACGCGCGGCAGGGTCAGCGGCGAGTCCCAGATGCGGTTGAACCCGGTCATCCCGACCCGTTCCACCACACCGTGCACGAACTTGCGGCCCTCGGCGTACTGGCGCAGCTTGACCTCGATGCCGAGCAGCTTGCGCAGTACCCGCTCCAGCGGGTTGCCGGCCTCGCGGCGCTGGTTGAACCGGGCGCGGATCTCCTCGACGCTCGGTACCACCGCCGGCCCGACGCCGTCCATGACGAACTCGGCGTGCCCTTCCAGCAGCGTCATCAGCGCGGTGAGCCGGTCCAGCACGGCCCGCTGCGCCGGGGTCTGCACCAGGTCGAGCACGGAGACCCGGGACTGCGGGTTGCGTACCGCGTCGGACAGCGCGGCCACCGCGTGCCGCATCCGCTCCAGCACCTGCGTACCGCCGGCCTGCGAGGCGTCCACGAACGCCTGTACCTCGCCGAGGAAGTGGCCGCGCAGCCACGGTACGGCAGTGAACTGGGTACGGTGAGTGACCTCGTGCAGGCACACCCAGAGCCGGAAGTCGCGCGGGTCGGCCTGCAGCTTGCGCTCCACCTCGACGATGTTCGGCGCGACCAGCAGCAGCACGCCGGGATCGGTGGAGAAGACCTCGTACTGGCCGAGCACCCGGCCGGACAGGTAGGCCAGCACGGTACCGGCCTGGACGCCGGTCAGCCGGGAGCCCACCGCGGAGGCGAACGCGCCCGGCTCCTTGCTGCCGGAGATCCGGCTGACCAGCGGGTTGATCACCTGGCGCAGCCCGGCGATGTTCACCGCCGCCCAGTCCTTGCGGTCCACCACCCGCACCGGCGGGTGTGCGACGTGCGGCTGGAGTTCGGAGAACTCCAGCACGTGGCCGGCCGCCTGGTCCGTGAGCCGCCGCAGGTCGGCGACCACGTCGGCCGCCTCCGCGTAGGTCACGTGCGGTCCCGACTTGCTCAGCGCACCGGCGGTCGATGCGGCCAGATCCCAGTCGACGAACTGCGCCATCACCCCACCGTACCCGCGGGTCACCAGTTAGGCGCGGGTCCCGGGGCCCGGTCGAGCGTGCTGATGTCGCAGCAGTGGACGGTCCGGGCCGCCTCCTCGATCCAGTACGAGCAGACCACGACGGTTCCGTCCACATCGGTACCGGGCACCGGGCCGTACCACAGGTTGGGCAGGGTGGGCTCGCGGTACACGCCGCGGTACGGATCGTCGTACCTCGTCATGACCCAGTCGAGTACCACCACGCGCAGGCCGCTGCTCGGGCACTCGCGCTCGATCCACAGGTCCGCCCGGTCCAGGAAGCCGTCCAGCCGCCAGTCCGGGGTACCGTCACTCACCGCCCGGTCCCGCCGCGTTCTCGGCGCGCCTGGCCATGATCTCCTCGCGGCTGTCCGGGGTAGCCGCGGCCCGGCGTGGCGCCCGGGCCAGCCAGGCGCGTACCGCCTCGCGATCCAGCGGTACCGCGTCCTCGCCGGCCGCGGGTGCGCCGTCGGCGCGGAAGTAGTCGCGGATCCAGGCGGTGCGGATGGTGGCCCGCCCGCCCGGTGACCGCTCGCGGTCCGCCTCCTGCCAGGGCGCCTCGCTGTGCGTGAGGTTCTCCAGATCCTTGCCGCTGAGCCCGCCGTACCGGCTGATCACGTAGCCGATGGTATTCAGCGCCGCCTCATCGAGCGGTTCCGGCTCGGGCGTATGGTCCTGCTTCTCCTCTTTCCACAGGGTGCCCACCACCGGGCCCATGTCCCAGGCCGAGATCGTCTCGCGGAACAGCGGCCGGTCGAACGCGGCCAGGTGGTGACCCTGGCAGTAGTAGAGCAGCTTGTGCAGCTTGACCGTGCCCAGGCCGGGCAGCCGCCGGCGGAGCACCGCGGCGACGTCACGGGCGGAAGCGGCCATAACGCCAGCGTACGGGTGACGGCCGGCCGGTCAACGCACGGCGACCAGCGCCGCCGCCACCCGGTCCAGCGCCGCCTCGGCGTTGAGCGTGCCGGCGGTCACCCGGTCCGCCATCACGGCGAACGCGAGCAGCCGGCCGGACGCGTCGACCACCAGCCCGGCGAGCGCGTTCACCCCGGTCAGCGTGCCGGTTTTCGCGCGTACCAGGCCGGCGCCGCTGGCCGAACTCTGCGCGTGGTACCGGTTCATCAGGGTGCCCGAGTAACCGGCCACCGGGAGGCCGGTGAACAGCCCGTGCAGCGCCGGCTGGTCGGTTCGGGACGCGATGGTCAGCACGCTCGTGAGCAGCTGCGGGGTGAGCTTGTCGGCGGTGGCGAGCCCGCTGCCGTCGTACAGGCGGGCGCCGGCCGTGGGTACCCCCAGCTTGTCCAGCGTGGCGATCACCGCCGCCGCGCCGCCGGCGAAGCTGGCCGGCTGGTTCGTGGCCAGCGCGACCTGCCGGGCGACCATCTCGGCGATCACGTTGTCGCTCGCGCTGAGCATCAGCTCCACCAGCCGGACCAGCGGCGGCGACTTCACCTCGCCCAGCTGCGTGACCTGGCCGCCCCTCGGTGCGGTACCGCGCGACACCGCCGAGGCGGGCAGCCCGAGCAGCCGCGCGAACGCCTGCCCGGCCGCGAGGTCGGGCGACGTGAACCGGGTCGACGGCGGGTTGACCCGCTTCGGGTTGACCCGCGCGCCGTCGGTCATCAGCGCGGTGATGTTGGAGACCTGCCCGCCGGTGGCGTCGCCGGGCGCCCACTGCGGGCCGGCGGTCGGGCCGGTGAACAGGGACGAGTCCACGATCACCTTCGTCGGCGCCGTCGCGCCGAGCGCCTTCTTCACCTGCGCGGCCAGGTCCGACAGCCGGGCCGCACCCGGGTAGGTGGGCGACGACGTGGCCGCCAGGGTCGGGTCACCGCCACCGACCAGTACCACCTCGCCCGGATTCTGCCCCGCCACCACCTTGGTGGAGATCTGGTACGCCGGCCCGCGTACCTCCAGGGCGGCGAGGGCCGTGGCCAGCTTCATGGTCGACGCGGGGGTGGTCGGCTGCCCCTGTCCCCGCCCGAACAGCGCGGTACCGGTGACCACGTCCACCACGTTCACGGTGACGTGGTTACCCAGGCGCGGGTCCCCGAGGACCGGATCGAGAGCCGCCGCGACCGCCTGGGGACTGGCCTCCGGTACGTTCCCCGCCATCCCGGACAGCACCGGCTGCAGCGGGAGGTTCGGCTGCGTGGTGGTACCCCCGGTCCCGGTGTCGCCGGTACCGGTCGTGACCGTGGTACGCCAGGGCTGGAGGACGAGCAGGCCGGCCGCGACCATGGCGAGCGCGACGACGGCAGCCGCGAGGCCGAGCAGTACCCGGCGGCGGCGCCTCGGCTTGGGCAGTTGCCACTCGGGCTCCACCTCGGGTACCGGCGGCGCCTGGGTCTCGGGCTGGTACGCCGGTGCCACCGGTACCGGCGGCGCCACGACCACCGGCGCCGGTACCGGGACCGGGACGATGACGGGCGGCGAGATGGGTACGGGCGGCGGTACGGGCGCGGGTGGGACGGGGGGTGCCGATACGGGGGCTACCCGGCCGCGGGCGGACGCGGGCAGCTTGTTGATCGGGGTGAGCTTGTCGGGGGAAAGCTTGTCAATGGGGGTGAGCTTGCGCTTGGCCGGGGCTGGCGGCGTCTGGGTACCGGCCTGTGCCGCTTGCGGGGCGGTGGGCGTGCCGGGCTGGTCGCCGCGGGGCGGCGCGTCGGTCTGCATGCCGAACTGGGGCATCCCGGGCTGCGGCCCACGGGGGTCGGCTTGGGTGCCGAACT
>DATEJJ010000173.1:0-2537 GCA_035278125.1 Rugosimonospora sp. | reverse complement strand
CTTGCGGCGGCGGCGGCGGTTCAGCCACGCGTCCGCGCCCACGGTCACGCCCGCGGTCAGCAGGAAGCCGGCGCCGGCGACCCCGACCACGGCCCGCTTGACCTTCGAGGAGGACTTGACCACGGTGGTCGCCATGTCGAGCCGGCGGGCAATGATCATGTCCTTGGGTGCGACCCCGGAGGCGCTCTGCTGGTCGACGATGCTGCGGGTGAACCGGCTGGCCAGCTCCTCGGTGGTGGCGCGCGCCTGGTCCGGCGACGTGGCCACGATCTCGAAGCTGATCAGCGGACTGCTCTCCGCCATCGTGGCGGTGTAGGAGTCGCTGTACCCGTTGGCGTGCATCTGGTCCAGCACCGACTGGTCGGTCACCGTGACGATCGCGGCGTTACCGAGCGCCTGCAGGCCCAGCCCGATCCACGGGTTGCGTTGGTCGATTGTGGACTGTCCGGGCTGGGTGGCACCGGTGACGGGAGGTACCAGCTGGATGTGCGCGGTCGTGGTGTAGTCGGGCTTCACCGCGAACAGGGTGAGTGCCGCGAGGCCGCAGGAGAGCAGCAGCATCGGCAGCCCGATCATCCAGCGCCGGACCAGCAGCTTGGTGAGGTCCCAGAAGTCCACCGTCGTCCCTTTCGTTGGTCCGGGCGACCGGCCCCGGGATGACCTCGTCACCTAGCACGTTCGCAGCGTGACGCGGCGCATCCAGTGTCTTGCGGCGAAGCCCTGGCAGCAAGAGAAAAGTCAGGTACAGCACTGGCTAGGATACGAGTCCCGGCGCGCAATCGGATCAGGGGCGATGGTAATGAAAGAAAACCGACACACCTGGTCCGTCCGGACCGCCGGTGCGTATGCCAGAGTGCAGCCATTCGGTCGGCGCGCGGACGTGTCTCCCGACCGAATTACCGATGCCCGCAGCCGGCGCCAGCAGTGAGGATGACCGAGCGAGTGAGTGGGCCGTAACGGAGATGAACGGTGGTGCATTTCGGTGAGTACACCGGCGTCGGTCGTCAACCTCACCGTGCATGGCATCGGCAGCCCGGTGCGGGAATTCGAACCGAACGAACAGGCGACGTGGGTCAGTGTCGAGCAGTTCGAGCAGGTACTCGATGCGGTGGTCGGGCAGCCCGATGTCCGGATCACGTTTGATGACGGCAATGCCTCGGATGTCGAGATCGCCCTACCTCGTTTGCTGGAGCGCGGTTTGCGGGCAGAGTTCTTCCCGCTCGCCGGCCGGTTGGGCGAGCCCGGCCGGCTGGACCGCGACGGCGTGCGCGAACTGCGCCGCGCCGGCATGTCCATCGGTTCGCACGGGTGGGCGCACCGGGACTGGCGGCGGCTGCAGGCGGGCCACGCCGAGGAGGAGATCATCGAGGCACACCGGGTACTGCGCGAGCTGTCCGGCTCGCCGGTGACCACAGTGGCCATTCCCTTCGGCTCGTACGACCGGCACGTCCTGCGCCGGCTACGCTCTGCCGACGTGACCCGGGTCTACACCAGTGACGGCGGGCGGGCGCGGCCGGGTGCGTGGCTGCAACCGCGCAACAGCCTGCACCACGACATGGACGCCGACTGGATCTCCCGGGTCCTGCACGGTTCGCCGTCGCTGCCCGCGCGTGCGCGGATGCTGGCAGCGCGGACGGTCAAGCGCATTCGGGGGTGAGAGTTTGGCTGCGGACAGCTGGACGGCCGAACCAGGCGACGACCAGCCCAGAGTGGCGGTCGTCATCGTCACGTTCAACAGCGCCGAGGTGCTGGGCGGTTGCCTGCGCTCCCTGACGTCGGTGGGCGTGGACATACCGGCCGTTGTCGTGGTGGACAACGCGTCCCGGGACGGGTCGGTCGCGCTGGCCGAATCCACCGCGGGCGTACCGGTGACGACTGTCCAGATGGGACGGAACGCCGGGTACGCGGCCGCGCTCAACGCCGGCATCGCCGCCCTGGACATCCGCAAGCTCACCGGCGTGTTCGTGATGAACCCGGACTGCCGGCTGCGCCCGGACACCCTGAAGGTCCTGGCGGACGCGCTGCGCGAGCCGGGGCGGGGGCTGGCCGTGCCGCTGATGCTCAACCCGGACGGCACGCTGCAGCCCTCGCTGCGCCGCGCGCCGACGGTCACCCGGGCCATCGCCGAGGCGGTGGTGGGCGGCGAGCGGGCCGGGCGTACCGGGCGGCTGGGCGAGCTGATCACCGATCCGCACGGGTACGAGCGGCCCGGCCCGGTGGTGTGGGCGACCGGTGCCGCGGTGCTCGTCGCGGCCGAGGCGGTACGCGACATCGGGCCGTGGGACGAGTCTTTCCTGCTGTACAGCGAGGAGACGGAGTACATGCTGCGCGCCGCCGACCGGGGCTGGAGCACGTGGTACGAGCCGGCCGCGGTGGTGGAGCACATCGGCGGCGAGTCCGGTACCAACCCGCTGCTGGCCGCGCTGCTGATCGCGAACAAGGTGGAGCTGTTCCGCCGGCGGCACAACCCGGTGTCGGCCGCCGCGTACCACGGTGCGGTGCTGCTCGGTGAGCTGATGCGGGCCGCGGCCGGCCGG
>DATEJJ010000172.1:0-9020 GCA_035278125.1 Rugosimonospora sp. | reverse complement strand
CGCCGTGCGTGACAGCCAGGCACCAAGTTCACGAGGATTGGCGGGTGAGCTGAGCCAAGCCACTGGCGCGTTTACCTCGTCTACAGAAGCACCGCAAGCGGATCCGGCGGGGCAAGGCGGTACGTCCGGGCGCCTGGACGTACCGCTGTATCTCCGCCGCGCGCTCGATGAGCCCAGTAGTCTGTGGAACCACATATTGCGCTACCAACTAACGGAGACACAGCGCTGGCTGCTCCTGGTGCGGGCTTCATTCGGCCAGAGCCCGGTGTACCTGGAGGCGCTGTATGACGCTACCGTTGCCTTTTGCGCTCGCCATGGGCGCACACTGACAACCGCCGACCTCGATGCCGCCCTTGCCGTGTTAAACGGCGACCTGCTTTCCGTTTCTGGTGGGGAAAGCAGGCGTGGGACGATGGTCGTTGAAGAGGTTGACCCAGGCGTCGCGGATGCCATCATTAGATTCCTCGACATCCATCACGACATCACCTGGCGGCTCATAGAGACCGCGACGTACTTCACGCAAGTACAGTGGCTTGCCGCGTTGCTCGGCGTCGTGAATCGTCCGGCAGCGGCGTTGCAACCTTCCGAACAAATTGCGAACCACGCGCAAGTGAAAGACCTGATGGTCGCGGCAGAACGGACACTCCTCTCCGATTCAGGTGTCACGGAAGGGCAGGCGCGGGTGCCGGGCCTAGGGCGACCCGGCCCGTTCTTGTTCTTCGGGACCAGACTGCAACTTCTGAGTCGGCTGTACGCCATCGCTGGCGGGAGGCCACGCCGGAGCTTGCCAGATGAGGTCATTCCGAAGCTGGTTGCAGAAATTGAAGAAGTCGATGATCGGGAACTCCTCCAGCTCTTGCGAGTACTCCGGCGCGAGATGCCGTCGTTCTGGCACTCGCGCAGGACCGATGTCGAAGTCGCGACGCTTCGTATGCTTGACGAACCGGTAGATGCTGACGGCTGGGACTATCTCAGAGAGGTACTCAACATCGTTCCGACTACTGGCGAGTACGAAGAGGATCTCACGTCAAAGCTGGAAGCGTTCCTCGAAGCCCAAGTGGACGAAGCGCGGGACGAAATCGAGGACGGCGACCTCGGCATGGACAAAGAAGATCTCCTCGATGAGCTTGAACGTATCGCGAATAGCTGGGACGTAAGCGCCGACATCGACGGAGTTCGCGATTTGTTAATAGAAAGGCGGGAGGCGGCCGAGCCGGAGGAGAAACCCGAGCCGCAACGGGAGAGCCTCTTCGACTACATTGTTGTCTCTGCCGATCAAGCAGAGAAGCCCGCCACCGCCGATGGCAGCATCTTCGACAGACTGTAGCTGGACGTTAGGAGCACAGGCTCAGTGGGCACATGACTACTTGGCGGCAGGTCCCGCGCCGATCGGCGCCCGCAGGTTTCCGCGATCCGGGCGTAGTCGCGTGATGACCCTCGCCCGTCACCGGTCAAGTCTCGCTCGTTCGCCGACGCCGACGCGATGCGCATCGCACATGCGTCCGTCGCGATTGGCGATACGCTCGCACGGCTGTCCAGCTCGCCGAGTAGGAGCGCGAACGTGACTCAAGCCAGGGAGATCGAGGTCAAGTACCGCGTCTACGACCTGGCGGCGCTGGATGCGGCGCTTACGACTCGTGGCCTCGTGCTGTCGGCCCGGTACGTCAGGACGACCAGGCGTATGCCGGCGATCCGGTCGCGGCTGCGCCCGGCCCAGCCAGCCGCATGCCCAATGGGCCGCAACGCCATGGTGGGTGCCGTGCCGCTCGGCATGACCCCCCGTTTACCCCCCGAAACCCTCGCCGATGGACAACAATTAGTGACAAGTGATGACTATCGACGCGCGGTGTTCGTGCAGGTCAACGGCTTAATTTGATAAGCAATGATCAACCAGAGATCGTCACGGTTGGTAACAAGGGGTCGTGGGTTCGAATCCCGCCGTCCCGACAGTGTGAGGGTTTCCGCAGGTCACCGGCTTACGGGAACCCTCGTTTAATCGCTCGGCATGAATGCCCGGTCTAGCACGCCGCTGTTGGACCACAAAACTCGGGCAGGTTGTCATGCCACTACTGGATCTTCAGAGGCTCACCGCCGGCCTTTCCCGGACGTGGGCCGGGTTCCTCAGAGATTGGGACCGGTCACTCCGTTCCGGGAACTACCCGGAGACCACCCGCTACAACTACCTCCTGGCCGCCGCGCAGTTGGCGCGGTACCTGGCGGAGTACTCGCCGGACCCGGAAGCCGACCACGCGGCCGCTGACCCGTGCCTGGTGACACGGGGCCATGTGGAGTCGTTCCAGGCGTGGATGGTGGCGACCGGTCGGCGTCGACCGCATTGAACAAGCACAAGTGCCTGCAGCAGTTCTTCGGCTGGTTGCAGGGTGATGAGCAGGCCATCGACCGTAATCCGATGGACCGGGTCCGGTCGCCGAAGACGCCGACGAAGCTGGTGCCGGTGCTGCGGGAGGCGGACACCGCGAAGATCCTGGACGCGTGTCGGGGCAAGGGGTTCGTCAACCTGCGCGACGAGGCACTGATCCGGTTGTACGCCAACACCGGCGCCCGGCTGTCCGAGATCGGCAACCTGCAGGTGGCCGATGTGGACCTGACCACCGAGTCGGTGCATTTCCACGGCAAGGGCGCCAAGGACCGGCGGGTGCGGTTCGGGCCCAAGACAGCGCGGGCGCTGTCGCGGTACCTGCGGGTCCGGGAGAACCGCAAGGGCGCGTCGCTGCCGAACCTGTGGCTGGCGGATCGCGGCGCGGCACCATTAGCTCCGAACGGCATCAAGATTCGCCTGAAGCGGCTCGGGCAGGCCGCCGGGGTGCCGGATCTGCACGCGCACCGCTGGCGGCACAGCTTCGCGCATGAGTGGAAGCTGGTCGGCGCGGACACCGGGGACCTGATGCTGCTGCTCGGGTGGGCGTCGGAGGACATGCCCCGCCGCTACGGGGCCAGCGCCGCGGCGGAGCGGGCGATGCAGACGCAGGCGCGGATCGGTATCGGCGAGCGGGTGTAGCCGGAAGCTGTTCGTGTGCCGGGTGGATGAGGTTTCGCCGCGAGGGCATCGCACCCGCCCGGTCGCGGGGGGCCTGGCGGTATGCTGCCGCCGGTCGTGCGGGGAGGTGGGTGCGGTGACGCGGTACGCGATCGATGAGGCTCGCGGTGAGTTGATCGCCATGTGGGAGACCGGGTACGGCGCCGTTGCGGCGCGCGTCGCACCGCTGCCGGGTGACGTGCCGGACCGTGAACAGCAGGCGCTGGCGACCGAGTTGTCCGGCCTCTCGCAGGCACTGTGGCGCTGCTACACGCATCCCGCGAGCGCGGCGGACAGCCACGAGGTCAACTCGGAGGGCTGGCGACGGGAACACACCCGGGCCGGATTCGCCTCGGTCGTCGACCATGTGCGCCGGCCAAACCTGCCCGATCAACGCGGCATGATGATGGTGTCCTACGACCCGGTGGAGGAGCGGGCGCACCGGGTGGGTCGGTGCCTGCATCGCACGGCCAGCACGGAGGTGACCGCTGCCGTGATCGCGGAGGTGGGCGGCGGAACTCGCGGCGGTGGAACAGGCAGAGTTGGGGGACCTGTCTGGACGCGCGGTGCAGGCGGTGCAGTTGACGCGGGCTGATGCCTCGCCGGTCCAGGTCGCGGCCGCTGATCAGGTTCTGGCGGGCAATCCGCTGGGGGGGACGAACTGTTCCTGAACCTGGATCCCACGTCGGGCTGCGCGGCGGCCGCGCACTGGCTGCAAGCCGCCGCGGACGTGGTCGAGGAGCTCTCCAGGATCGCGGCGACCAACGTCGTGATGGAAGCCGACAACATCGAGGCGCTGCCGCACGCGACACCCACAGCCGTCCTCGAGTTGATGGACACCGGCCTGTCCCCGACCGTCGCGGTCACCATGCTGATCCGCGATGCCATGGTGGTGGCCGAGTGCCGCGTGCCCGACCTCGACGAACTGCGTGACAAGATCGAAGAAGTTGAGCAGGACGCCGAGCGGTACGCGCACGGCACCCCGAAAGCCGCCGCCGAGTTCACGACGATCCGGTTGACCACACTGGATCCGCAACGGCCGGCCCGCGACATGCTTGAAGACCTGCTATCCGGAATCCGCGGCTGCTGGCTGCTCTATCAGGAGTACGCCCACATCCCCGCAGGCATCGGCGAGGAGGGCCACGGCGACGGCGACGAGGACACTGGCGAGCAGAACGACGGCGACGCGGACGACGACGGCGGTATGTCAGACGATGCGCTGGACGACGCGATCGACGCGGAGTTCTGTGACGCTGTACGAGCCCGCGCATCTGCTGACCGGTACCGGCTGGACCTGGAGCCGCGACCATCCGCGGCGCGGGTGCTGGACGCGGATCCGACCGACGACGGGCGCGAGGTGGATGTCGACCTCGAGGCACACGACGTGTGCGAACACCTGGTGCGGCTGGTCTTGGGCAGCGACGACTGGGATACTCCGCGCGACATCATGAGCTCCGTGCTCGAACTCGAGGACGACGATGCGGGTCGGCTGACCTCCTTGTTGGTGACGCGAGCAGTCGGATATTTGGTGTCGTTCAAGGAATCCGGTATCACCCGGGAACAGCTCGACGCGGCGGTGAGTTGGATCGGCGACGATCAGGGCGTCGAGTATGCCGGCCCGGCCGCAACGGTCGCCGCGCTGGCCGGCCATCCTGGCAGTCAGGCACTGCTCGCGCAGCGCCTGGGCGTGGACGACGTGACCCTCAATCAACTCGCCGACTTCCTCGGCGCCGATTTCTTCCCCGCGATGATTTGGCTGTGCTGCGGCATGGTTGCCATCGTCGGGGACGGCGATGTCGACTGGCTCCATCGGCCTCGGCTCTCCGGCTCCTGACGCGTACCGGTCCGCGGACGAGTGCCTGGTGCACATGCTGCGAAGACGTTCAGGGCTGCCCCGCGCTACTGCCCGCGGTGGGCTTGTCGTTGAACCTGTAGGCGGCGACACATCAGGGGGCCGGCGTCGGGAGGGATCCATGGCGAGTGGGATGCGTGGGGACACACCGGCCGACCCGCCGCGTTCCGAGCAACGTCGCACGCCGCGTCGGCGCCCTGCGGATGAGCCATTCGACATCCGCGTTGAGTTCGTGGTCCTCGACGGTCCTGCCGGCGAAGAGTTGGCGCGACGCCAGGCCGCCGTCATTCGCAGGGTACTTCGCTGGACACACGACCGTCCCGACGCACCCCCCGACACAGAGGACGACGGACAACGGTACGACCGCTCCGGGTAGCGCACGATCCTCTTGACCGCCGTCCGCAAAGGGGGTGTGGGTTCGACTCCCCGGCGGAAGTAGCACTGACATGGAAAAGCTCGCTGACAAGGAACGATGCGCGAGTGCTGGTGATGGAGGAGTCCTTCGAACTCAGCTAGAGCTGCGGCCGAGGCATGTCCGGTCCGCTAACTCAACTCGCTAGCGCGGCGAGATCGCGGTCGACTTGGCTGATCTCCTCGTCATCCAGCATAGGCCGGGATCGGGCCGCGCGCCGGCCTGATGGCGCTCCCTGAGATTGGTTCTGGCACACTTTTGTTGATCGATGGTTGTCGTTCAGGTGGTGAGCAGGATCCGCTTGCGGAGCAGGTCGAAGTTGGCCCGGCCGAACATGGTGCGCTTGAGCGTCTTAGTAGTTGACGTGACCCTCGACCGGACCGGAGCTGTGGGACAGGGTCAGGCCGTTGGTGACAGCGGCCAGGTCGCGTTGGACGCCGGTGACGAACGAGTGCAGTGCGGGTAGGTCGGCGGCGGTGACCGCTGCGATCCATTCGGGCAGGCGGTGTCCGGTCAGTTTGGTCATCATGTCGGCGAACGCGGCGACGTGGCGGGCGTCGGCGGCCAGGTGCGGGCTGCGGGCCAGGATCCGGTCCAGGTGCTCGCGCTGGTCGGACTCGAGGTTGTCGGGTTTGGTGAGGATCCACCGGACCACTTCGCGGATCTTCGGCGCGGCCGGTGTCGGTGGTGGTGCGGTGCGGGTGGGGCGAAACGGTTGCAGGTAGCGGCGGACGGTCTGCCGGCTGCCGCGGTAGCCTTGCGCCCGGATCTCGCGGTAGAGGGCGGCCGCGTCGGTGTGTCCTTCGTTGAACCGTTGGTGCAGATAGGGCTGGTAGGCGTCCAGCAGGGTGGTGCGGTTGGTGGTCTTGGCCAGCAGTTCGTCCAGGTCGGTGGCGCGGGCGAAGCGGCGTACGGTGTGGCGGTCCAGTCGTAGGGTGCGGGAGATCGCGGAGATAGATCGGCCTTCGGCGAGCTCGTGTTGGATGGCTGCGTAGCGTTCCCGGGTGCGTTCCACCAGTCGGGTATCGGGCTGGGCCGGTGGTTGCGGGTGCTCGTTGCAGACGCTGGGGTCGCCGGCGCGGCCGGACGTGTCGGTTGGTTCGTCCGTGTCGCCTGCGGGTGGAGGTTCGGGCAATGCGCCGCGATGCTGGATCACTGTGGTTTCAACGGCTTCGGCGAGATTCTTCCAGAGATGGAACCGGTCGGCGACCTGGACCGCGTCGGGTGCGCCGGTGCGGGCGCCCTCGGCGTAGGCGCCGGCCTTCCGCTACACCCGCCGCCCTGGCCACCCCGGTTGAACAGCACAAATCCAGCCAACATTTGAAGCCGTTCGGCTTCCCCGGCACCCGCGCGGATGCGGCCACTGACGAAGGCGAGTTCTGACTCGATGTCCAGGTACGCGTGTAGTCGGGCGAGACAATCGTGTTTCTCTCGCCGACGACGGTGCTAGCCCCGATTCTTCGTGGGTCGGACGTTGGGTACCGCCCGACCGGATAACATCGTCAATGGTGGATGTATGTCCGATTCGGCGTGTGGTGAGTGGCCGGGGCCCCGGAGTAGTCCGCGAATGTCCCTTTTAGACTGATCATGGTGCGGCTGCCCGGTTGTCGGGGGGCACGACACCTCGGGATCATGGAGTTCTCTACGCTTCACGACCCGGATGGTGCCGTGTCTACGTGCCATCATCGCCTACCGTACGCAGCGCGGACACCGTCGCTGGTACGAACATCCGCAGGGAACCGGTACATGCTGTGGGCGAGGGGTTGCTCGACCAGTTGGCGCAGGTCGTTGACCCGCGTGACCCGCGCGGTGTGCGCTACCGGCTGGCGACGCTGCTGGCGATCGGTGTGTGGCCGTCAGCACGGCCGGGCACAACACGCTGACCGCGGTCGCGGAGTGGGTACGCCGCTGCGACCCGGCGGAGCTGAGCCGGTTGGGATGCCCGTTCAACCCGGTCGCCGACCGGTGTGGCCGGCGAGCGGACCATCGTGCTGGGACCGGATCGTGCAAGGCGTCTCGTGCTGGTGAGCGTTGGTTGGTGTCAGCTGGTGGTGAATTCGGTGAGGGGGAAGGCGCGGACGGAGCGTGGTGGGATGAGGAAGTTCTGTCGGCGGGTGGCGGTGATGAAGCGTTCGAGTCCGTTGTCGTCGGGGTCGAGGGTGGGGTGTTGGGCTTGGAGGTCCTGGGCGGCGACGTTGACGCGCATCTGCCGGAAGGATTCCGCGGTGGGCATGAAGATGGCGAATTCGAGTTTGGGTTGCAGGCTGCCGGCCGCGACCGCGGTACCGCCCGGGAAGGTGGTGAATGCTGGTACGTCCAGGGTGGACAGTCCGGGGCCGTCCACTCTGATGTGGATGGGGGTGCCGTCGGCGGCGCGGGAGGAGCGTTGCAGGGCTTGTTCGTGCCCGATGCGGGGTTTCCCGGTGAATGTCTGGGTCTGTTGGGTGGCGGCGGGTGCGTTCGGGTTGAACGGTCCACCGGCGTTGGTGGCGTCCAGCAGGGCGTCGTTGGTGCCCTGGAACTTGTTGGTGACGAAGGCGGGGCAGCCGCCGTTGGTGAACGGGTCGGTGGCGTTGAACGGTGTGGGCAGGCCGTTGCTGGTGCCGGTCTGGTTGGCGCGGAACATGTACATGATGCGTTCGGTGGCGTCTTCGCCGTCGGGGTGGCGGGAGTCCTGGTTGGGTAGCGAGTAGAACTGGTACAGGTCTTCGATGTCGTGGGACAGGTGCACGATGCTGCCCTGCCCGAAGTAGTCGCCGGGGGTGGCGGTGGTGAACTGGGCGGAGGAGTTACCCGCGAAGGTGCAGATCTGTGCGGGGCCGGCGGAGTCGGTCTGCTGGTCGAGGAAGCCCATCCACATCGGCGAGTTCGGGTTGATCCGCGCGGCGTACTCGAAGTTGTTGGTGTCGGCCAGTTGGCGGGGTAGGCCACGCTGGACGAACTGGACCCGGGTGGTCTGGAAGGTGATCAGTCCGTTGAACGCGGGTGAGGTGATGTTGTTGCCCTTGAGGGTGTTGCTGCCTTTCAGCCAGGCGAGCACGTCGTTGAGGTTGCTGATCGAGTCGCTGCGTAGGTGGAACAGCATGTGGTTGCGTTCGATGGTGACGTTGACGTTGAAGCGGTCCTTGGTGACGTTCGCCACCGGGGCGCCGGGGCCGCCGACCAGCCCGCCGACGACGTCGGTGGGGGAGGCGACCGCCTCGGCGAGGGCGTTGGTGGTCCCGTCCGGGTTGCGTCCGCTGCGGAGCTGTGGCATGAACTCCTGCACCAGGCGCCCGTTCATGCCGCCGGGGAGCAGGTTGAAGTACGGGATGCCGTAGGACACGAACGCGATCACGCCGCTGGGGCTGAAGTCGTACACGCCCTCGATCGTGCCCAGCGCGGCGAACAGCCGGCCCTGGTCGGCGGTGGTCGGTGCGCGGGTCAGGGTGGCCGGCACGAAGTAGGAGAACACCGGTCCGAACTGGGCGCTGACGCTGCCGGCGCCGTCGTTGAGGGTGACCGGCGGGGCGATGAAGTTCCCGATGTCGAACTGGATGTTCGACGACGAACCCGCGGCCGGGGTCGCCGCCGACGCCCGCGCCGGGGTGAACGCGGTCTGTTCCAGCAGCGCCACCTGAGCCGCGACCAGGCCACCGAAGCCAGCCCGCAGCGCCGCCCGGCGGCTCAGTCGTAGACCCCTGAAGTCGTCCAATGGCATGGCTGTACCTCCCCATACA